>NZ_JBVVPQ010000017.1:115833-132467 GCF_055811695.1 Bradyrhizobium sp. MI1.3
TCGGGGGTTGCACCGGGCCTTTTGGGCGCGGGCCTATGCTGTGGCGGGGTTTTTTTTTTTCACCCCCACGCTGCCTACGTTTTGGGGGGGGGGGGGGGGGCCCCCCCCCCCCCCACCCCCCCCACTTCCGTCACCGCAGAAACTAAAGAGGTGGGTTACGCTCCGCTAACCCACCCTACCGTTCCGAGCGCTGGCTACGCCCTCGCCGAGATCGCCGCTGCTTCCGCTGCGGCGCGCTGCATGCTGGTCGACATCTCGTTGGTCACCGTGCTTTGCTCTTCGATTGCCGCCGCCGTCGACGTCACATATTCGCTGACGTTGCTGATGGCCGTCTTGATCGAAGCCAGGGCGGTGACGACGTCTCCGGAGATACCGTTGAGGCTACCGATCTCAGCGCCGATCTTGTCGGTGGCCTGCTTGGCCTGGTTGGCGAGGCTCTTGACCTCCGAGGCCACCACCGCAAAGCCCCGACCGGCTTCGCCGGCGCGGGCGGATTCGATGGTGGCGTTAAGTGCCAGGAGGTTGATCTGCCCGGTGATGTTGTTGATGAGCTCGACGATCCCGCTCATCGCCAGCGCCGCTTCAGTGAGGCGCTGGGCCTGGGCATCAGCGGAAGCGACCTGCTCCACCGCGCTCATCGCGGTCTCGCGCGATTTGGTCATGGCCTCGGAAATCTCCCGCACTGAGGCGTTCAGTTCCTCCGAACCCGCGGCGACCGATTCCATCATGCTGCGGACGCGCTCGTTGCCCATGCGGACCAGCACCTGCTTCGTGACGTCGGTCGCATATTTCACGACCTTGAACGGCTTGCCGTTGAGATCCATGATCGGGTTGTAGGAGGCCTGGATATAGACCTCCTTGCCGCCCTTGCCGATGCGCTTGTATTCGGCCGCCTGGTACTGGCCGCGGTTGAGCGCGGCCCAGAACTCGCGATAGCCATTGCCATCGCGCTCCGAGGGCTCGACGAACATGCTGTGGTGCTTGCCTTTGATCTCCGCCAGCGAATAGCCGAGGGCACCGAGGAAATTGGCATTGGCGGTGATGATCGTGCCGTCCATGTTGAACTCGATCACCGCCTGCGCCTTCTCGATCGCCGCGATCTGGCCGGCGAGATCGGCGGTCTTCATCTTCTCGGCGGTGACGTCGGTGGCGAACTTGGCGACGCCAAAGGGCTTGCCGTTCTCATCGAGTAGCGGATTGTAGGAGGCTAGAATCCAAACCTCGCGGCCGCCCTTGCCGATGCGCTTGAACTCGCCAGCCTGGTATTCGCCGCGGTTTAGCTTGGCCCAGAACTCGCGATAGGCCGCGCCGTCGCGCTCGGCCTGGGGCACGAACAGGCTGTGATGCTTGCCCTGGATCTCGGCAAGCGAATAGCCGAGCGCCTTGCAGAAATTCTCGTTCGCGGTGACGATGGTGCCGTCGAGCTTGAACTCGATCACGGCCTGGGCGCGGCCCACAGCAGCGATCTTCGAAGCGTCCGTCATGCTCCGGATCTTCTTCTCGGTGATTTCGGTCGCAATCTTGGCGACCATCACCGTCTTGCCGTCGCCGTCGAGCACCGGATTGTAGGATGCTTCGATCCAGATCTCGCGGCCGCCCTTCGCGATCCGCTTGAACTCGCTTGCCTGATACTCGCCGCGGTTCAATGCGGCCCAGAACGCCTTGTACTCGGCGCTATCGCGCTGATCGGCCGGCATGAACATGGCGTGCTTCTTCCCCTTGATTTCGTCGAGGGAATAGCCGAGGGCATTCAAGAAATTTTCGTTGGCGTGAAGGATCGTGCCGTCCATGGCAAACTCGATCATGGCCTGCGAGCGCCCGATGGCTGCGAGCTGAGCGTCCGCGTCGTTGCGGGACTTGCGACCAAACATCAGTGAATCTCCAAAATCATGAAATTGCGTGACGGGATCAGGGGACGTGACGGCGCGGCACACGCACCGAATTCCAATCGAAAATTCCGCCGGTAAACTCGCGTTGCGAAGACCGAGGCGGGTACGCAAGATGATTCAATACCTATAAGACTCGAATAAAGTGCTAACGAATTCTGGGAAAGGCGATGGCCGACAAAGCAGCCTAAAGCTGTACGACGGCACGCCTTACACGCTGCTCGGTCCGCGCTGAATTGAAATGGCCTTGGTCCTTCAGGGGTTTGAAGGAAAGCGTCTCGTGATCGGTCATGGCGAGTTTGCTACGGAAGAATCCGGCGACGCCGTGCCGCATGTCCGTAGTGTCACGGTGCTTGCCGCGCCTTGTGCAACGTACTGCGCCCGATCCCCCATAGAGTAAGGTTCCAAACGATGCATGTGGCGAGTGCAATCCCAAGACCGATGGCTGAACCGAACCATTCCACCGCCACGTGCATTGTGGCGATCGCCATGCCGAATCCGAGCAGGCCCCAGGCGGAGTTGGCGAGCACGGCAGCAGTCGGAGGGCCGCCGATGCGGGGATGCAGGATCACCATGATGCTGGAGAACACCACCGGGTACAGCGCGATGATGCCGCTGATCCGGGGACCGACCCAGCCCGAGGTCGAGACGACGATCGCGACCAGGGTCGCGACCAGCGCAGCCCGCATCGGCACGTCATACCAGCGCCGCGTCACCAGCGGCATCTTCGCGTGGCGATAGCCCGCGAGCAACGGAATGCAGATGCCGAACGCGATCAGATTGGCGGCGAGCCCGGCGGTGAGCGGCCAATCGAACTGCTTGATGATCGATGCGAACACGATCCAGACTGCGACCGCGCTTCCGCAACTTACCAGAAGGCTACGCCGCTGTGCCAGCACCACATAGGTAACGCACATGAAGATCGTCGCTGCATTGACCGGCAAGCTCGACAGTGCGCCCTGCACGATGAAGGCGGCATCGTGGTCGAACGCGAGGAAGACGTAGGATGGTCCGGCCGAGACCGGCAAGGTCGCGACCAGCGCTCCGATCACCGGCCCTGAGCGCTCGGTGATGATCGACGCCGTCACGACGAACGCCGCCGCGACCATCATGCGCAGAACGAGGATGAGGATGAAGTGGAGCTCGGGGGACATTTTTTTCTTTGTCGTCCCGGGCTTCGCCGAGACGACACTAATTGTGGGGCGAGCGGCCTTCGCTCGCTACATCCGCTGCATCGAGACCGAAACCTTCGGGCCGTTCTTGATGGTCTGGTAGACCACGCAATAGCGTTCGGTCAGCTTGAGCAGCAGGTCGAGCTTGTCTTGCGGCGCATCAGTGTCGACCTCGAAGCGCAGACGGATCTCGGCGAAGCCGACCGGGGTCTCCTTGTCGACGCCGAGCGTGCCGCGGAAATCGAGATCGCCCTCGGCGTAGACGTTGCCGGTCTTCAAGGGCACCTCGATCGCGGTCGCGACCGATTTCAGCGTGACGCCGGCGCAGGCGACCAGCGCCTCGAGCAGCATGTCGCCGGAGCAGAGCTCGAGGCCGGAGCCGCCGGTTGCGGGATGCAGGCCGGCCATTGCGATGGCGCGGCCGGTCTCGACCTTGCAGGCGATGCCTTCGCTGTCGGTCGAGCCCTTGGCCTTCAGCGTGATCATCGCGGTCTTGGGATCGGTCTTGTAGCGCTCCTTGATCGGGGCCTGCATCTGGCGCAGTTCTGCGGCGTCCATCTTGTTCTCTCCCGGAAAAATCGTCTCTACGAAGTACCGGCTTGCGATGTACCGGCTCAGAGAGAAATTGTCACCACCACATGGCCTGACCGGGACCCTGGGTTGCGTCACGGTCGGGCACGTTGCGGTCGAGCGAGCGGTCGAGTGACGTCAGCACACTTCGCTTGAAATTCTCGAACAGCGGCGCATTGCGGTCGCGTGGCCGGCCGAGATTGATCTCGATCTGATCAAACAGCCGGCCCGGCCGCGGTCGCATCACCAGCACGCGGTCGGCCAGCACCACGGCCTCGTCGACGTCATGCGTGACGAGGATGAGCGTCGGCCGCGTGTCGGCCCAGAGATCGAGCAGATGATCCTGGAGGTCCCTGCGGGTGAAGGCATCGAGCGCCGAGAACGGCTCGTCGAGCAAGAGCACCTCGGGCTGCGGCACCAGGGCGCGGGCGATCGCGACGCGCTGTGCCTGCCCGCCCGAGAGTTCGCGCGGCCAGGCCTGCGCTTTCTCGGCGAGCCCGACACGCTCCAGCGCACGCGCCACCTTTTCACGCCGCTCGGTCGCGGGCCCATCGGCAAGACCAAAGCCGATATTGTCAGCGACGCTGAGCCAGGGCAGCAGCCGCGGCTCCTGGAAGATGATGCCGATCTTGGCATGCGGCGCGGCGATCGCCTCGTTGTCCAGCGTCACCGTGCCCGAGCTTGCGCGGTCGAGGCCCGCAATGGCGCGCAGCAGCGTGGACTTGCCGCAGCCCGAGCCGCCGATGATGGCGACGATCTCGCCTTGCCTGATCTCGGCGGAAAAACGCGCCAGCGCCTGCACGCCGTTGGGATAGGTCTTGCTGACCCGATCGAGCGCCAGCATCGCCCTATGCTCCCGTCGTACGCCCGAAGGCGTCCTGCCAGCGCAGGAAGGGCGCAGCCGCGATCTCGATCAACCAATCCGTGAGCTTGCCGAGGATCGCGAAGATCACGATGGCGGCGAGGATCTGCGCGGGCTTGCCGAGCTGCTGGCCGTCGAGCAGGAGATAGCCGAGCCCTTCGGACGCGCCGATCAACTCGGCCGCCACCACGAACATCCAGCCCAGACCAAGACCGACGCGCAAGGACACGACATAGGCCGGCAGCACCGCAGGCAGCAGGATACGGCGGATCATGGCAGGTCCGGAGAGACGGAAGGTGCGACCGACCTCGACGATCTTGCGATCGACCATGAGGATCGCGCCCATCACGCCGAGATACACAGGGAAGAACACGCCGACCGCGATCAGCGCAATCTTGGAGGTCTCGAAGATGCCGAGCCAGAGGATGAACAGCGGCACCCAGGCCAGCGATGGAATTGCGCGCAGCGCCTGCACGGTCGGATCGAGCAGCCGCCGCGCCAGCGACCAATAGCCGGAGATGGCGCCGAGCAAGGTGCCCGCGACCACGCCGAACGCAAAACCAAGACCGACGCGCCACAGTGTCGCGGCGATGTGACGGACCAACTCACCGGAGCGGGCAAGATCAGTGATGGTGGCGAACACGCGCGAGGGCGGCGGCACCAGCCGGCCGTTGGACCAGCCGCGCCAGACCAGGAACTCCCAACCGAGCGCGAGGGTGAGCGGCAACAACACACCCAGTATCGGCCGTGCATAGCGCGAGACCCGCGAAGGCGCGGCGGCGCCTTCAGCCGGTTCCGCGGTTTGTTGCAGCACTGGCGCGTCGGAGATCATGGCCGGTAGGAAGCGCGTCTTGTGCAAGATTGCAACACTACTCTTGCCACGCCCTCCGCTGCTTTTCCCTGCTCCCCTTGCGGGAGAAGGTGGCGCGAAGCGCCGGATGAGGGGTTCTCTCGGCTCGCAATACTGATCGTGAGGAAAGAACCCCTCACCCGCCTCGCTTCGCGAGGCACCCTCCCCCACAAGGGGAGAGGGAAAGAGCCCCTCAATTCGTTGGCAACGGCACCTGGTCGTCGATCAACGCATCCAGCGTCGCCTTCACATCGACCTTGGCGTCGACGACGCCGGCCTGTTGCAGTGCGAGGCCAGCGGCGAGGATCGATTCACGCTGGGGCGCGCCGATGCGGCTGTGAGTGAGCTCGGTGCGCTCCTTGAGCTGCTTGTCGACGACAGGCTCCGGCAGCTTGGTCACGGCGATGAAGGTCTTCTTGAGCTCGTCGTAATTCGCCAGCGAATATTTGCGCGCCTCTTCGTAAACGGCGAGCACGCGGCGGGCGGCGTCCGGATAGTCCTTCAAAAACTGCTCGCGCACATTGAGGATGCCCCAAGTGTTGGCCTCGGCCTTGCGGTAGAACAGTTTCGCGCCATCCTCGACCTCGGCCTGCGCCATCATCGGATCCAGCCCGGCCCACGCATCGACGTCGCCGCGGATCAGCGCGGTCTTGCCGTCGGCGTGCTGGAGCAGCACCGGCGTGATGTCCTTTTCGGTGAGACCTGCGCCAAGCAGCGCGCGCACCAGGAAAATATGCGGATCGGTGCCGCGCGTCACCGCGACGCGCTTGCCCTTGAGGCCGGCCACATCGGCGATCTTGGAATCCTTTGATGTCACCAACGCCGTCCATTCGGGACGCGAATAGACGTAGATCGACTTGATCGGGTTGCCGTTGATACGTGCGACCAGCGCCGCCGAGCCCGCGGTCGAGCCGAAATCGATCGAGCCCGCATTGAGGAATTCGAGCGCCTTGTTGGAGCCGGCCGACTGCACCCAGGTGACGGTGATGCCGTCCTTGGCGAACTCCTTTTCCAGGAGCCCCTTCTGTTTCAGGACCATCGACACCGGATTATAGGTCGCCCAGTCGATACGGATTTCCTTGAGTGGATCCGCCGCCCGCGCCGCGGGGGACACGGCAAGAGCGACCGCTCCCGCCAGCAGTATGCGTCGTGTAATCCTGGTCATGCCCGGCCTCCTCGAAACTTCATTGTTTTTCAATGAGTTACATCTAGAGGTCAACGAGAAAATCCGCCCCTCGAAAGCGCGCCGGCCGAGAACAGCTTTACCCAAAGCCGCACCTTTCCAGCATGGAACGACTATTGCGAGAGAATGGCGGGTGACAGCGCCTGCCGCCTCTTATATCCGGTGAGACATGGACAGCGTCGCGACTGAGCACAAGGCCGAGGTGGACGATCGCTTCGACACCGCGCGGATCACCGCCGCGGTCGATGCGCTTGCCGAGAAGCACCAGGGACGCGAGGACGCGTTCCGCACCGCCATGGCGCAACTGCTCAAGGCCGAGCTGATTGCGTCGCGCGCCGCGGCACAGACGATCCTGCTGAAGGACCGTCACGGCCGGCGCTGCGCCGAGCGGCTGTGCCACGTGCAGGACGAGATCATCCGCATCCTGTATTCGGCCGCGACCCGCCATCTCTACCGCTCGCCGATCCCGAGCGGTGCCGAGCGCATGGCGGTGGTGGCGACCGGCGGCTATGGCCGCGGCCTGATGGCTCCCGAGTCCGACATCGATCTGCTCTTCATCCTGCCCTACAAGCAGACCGCCTGGGGCGAGCAGGTCGCCGAGGCCATCCTCTATTGTCTTTGGGACATGGGGCTGAAGGTCGGTCACGCCACCCGCTCGGTCGACGAGTCGATCCGGCAGGCGCGAGGCGACATGACCATCCGCACCGCGATCCTGGAGACGCGCTTTCTTACCGGCGACCGGCCGCTCTATGACGAGCTGGTCGCCCGCTTCGACAAGGAGGTCGTGCAAGGCACTGCGTCGGAGTTCGTCACCGCCAAACTCGCCGAGCGTGAGGAGCGGCATCGCCGCGGCGGTCAATCGCGTTATCTGGTCGAACCCAACGTCAAGGACGGCAAGGGTGCGCTCCGCGACCTGCACACGCTGTTCTGGATCGCAAAATACGTCTACCGCGTGAGCGACACCGACGAGCTGGTCGACCGCGGCGTGTTCGACGCGCAGGAATACCGCACCTTCCGCCGCTGCGCCGACTTCCTCTGGTCGGTACGCTGCAATCTTCACTTTTACTCCGGCCGCGCCGAAGAGCGCCTCTCCTTCGACCTTCAGCGCGAGATCGCGGTCCGGCTCGGCTACACCTCGCACCCCGGCATGCAGGACGTCGAGCGCTTCATGAAGCACTACTTCCTGGTCGCCAAGGAAGTCGGCAACCTCACTGCCATCCTCTGCGCCAAGCTCGAGGACCAGCAGGCCAAGCCCGCGCCGGTGCTGAGCCGGATGATGGCGCGGCTGCGCCCCACCGCGGCGAAGCGGCGGGTGCCCGACAGCGACGATTTCATCGTCGACAACAACCGCATCAACGTTGCGGCGCCCGACGTGTTCAAGCACGATCCGGTCAATTTGATCCGGATCTTCCGCCTGGCGCAGAAGAACAATCTCGCCTTCCATCCGGACGCGATGCGCGACGTGACGCGTTCGCTTGGCCTGATCAACGCGCAGATGCGCGAGAATCCCGAGGCCAACCGGCTGTTCATGGAGATCCTGACGTCCGACAACGCGGAGATCGTGCTGCGGCGGATGAACGAGACCGGCGTGCTCGGCCATTTCATCCGCGCCTTTGGCAAGATCGTCTCGATGATGCAGTTCAACATGTATCATCACTACACCGTCGACGAGCATTTGATCCGCTGCGTCGGCTTCCTTCAGGACATCGAACGCGGCGGCATCGAGGAATTCGCGGTGGCGAGCGACCTGATGCGCAAGATCCGGCCGGAGCATCGCTCCGTGATCTACATCGCGACGCTGCTGCACGACGTCGCCAAGGGCCGGCCCGAGGACCACTCGATCGCCGGCGCCAAGGTGGCGCGACGGCTCTGCCCGCGGCTCGGCTTCAGCCCGGCCGACACCGAGCTCGTGGCCTGGCTGATCGAGGAGCATCTGACGATGTCCACGGTCGCACAATCGCGCGATCTCTCCGACCGCAAGACCATCGAGAATTTCGCCGCCGTGGTGCAGTCGGTCGAGCAGATGAAGCTCTTGACGATCCTGACCACCGCGGACATCCGCGGCGTCGGCCCGGGCGTGTGGAACGGCTGGAAGGCGCAGCTCTTGCGCTCCCTCTACTACGAGACCGAACCGGTGCTGACGGGCGGCTTCTCGGAGGTTGACCGCGGCAAGCGCCTCACGGCCGCATACGCCGAATTCCGTAACGCCTTCGCGGAATGGCCGGCGGAAGAGCTCGACGCCTATATCGGCCGGCACTATCCGGCCTATTGGCTCAAGGTCGAGCTGCCGCGCAAGATCCGCCATGCGCGCTTCGTCCGTGCCAGCGAGCAGGCCGGCCACAAGCTTGCGATCAATGTCGGCTTCGACGAGGTGCGTGGCGTCACCGAGCTGACCATCTTCGCCGCCGACCATCCCTGGCTGCTGTCGATCATCGCGGGTGCCTGTGCCTCGGCCGGCGCCAACATCGTCGATGCCCAGATCTACACCACGACCGACGGTCGCGCGCTCGACACCATCTCGATCTCCAGGGAATACGACCGTGACGAGGACGAGGGACGGCGCGCCACGCGCATCGGCGAGATGATCGAGGACGTGCTGGAAGGCAAGCTGCGTCTGCCCGAGGTGGTGGCGCGGCGCACCGTGCGCGGCAAGGCGCGGCCGTTCGTGATCGAGCCGGAAGTGACGATCAACAACCAATGGTCCGACCGCTACACAGTGATCGAAATGTCCGGCCTCGACCGGCCCGGCCTGCTCTATGAGCTGACCACCGCGATCTCGAAGCTCAACCTCAACATCGCCTCGGCCCATGTCGCGACCTTCGGCGAGCGCGCCCGCGACGTGTTCTATGTCACCGATCTCCTGGGCGCGCAGATCAGCGCGCCAACACGCCAGGCCGCGATCAAGAGCGCGCTGACCCATGTGATGGCCGGCGACAAGGCGGTTCAGCCGGCGGCGTGAGGGCGGCTGCGCACCTCTCTCCTCGCGTCGTTCCGGGGCGTCGCGCAGCGGCGAACCCGGAATCCATCGTGCCACTGGTGACGCGGAGAAATGGATTCCGGGTTCGCGCTACGCACGCCCCGGAATGACCACAGGCGGATATCTAAACCGCCACGCCTTCATGCCGGAGCAACCAACGCTTGCGCGCGAGGCCGCCGCCATACTTCACCAGAGAACCATCGGCGCCGATCAGACGGTGGCACGGCAGCACCACGCTGATCGGGTTGGAGCCGTTGGCATGGCCGACGGCGCGAATGGCTTTGGGCATGTCGATCCTGGCAGCGAGCGCGCCGTAACTCATCGTGGTGCCGGCAGGGATTTGCGTCAACGCATTCCAGACCTTCTGCTGGAACGACGTGCCGGCGATGCGCCAGGCGATGCCTGAGAGCTGGCCGAGGTCGCCGTCGAAATAGCCCGACAGCGCGGTCCGCATGGCCGCGGGCGCGGGTTGGTCACTCAGATCCACCACACCGTAATGCAGGCGCAAGAGCTCGCGCATGCGGTGCTCGTAATCCTCCCAGTCGAGCGCGCGCAAGGCGCCCGCGGCGTCGGTGACCAGCAGCGCAATCCCGATCGGCGTCGCCAGCCGATCGAGGCCGAAGGTTACAGGTGGGTTGGTCGGTCGCGCGGGCATTGCAGCACCATGGCATCGAAACACGCCATCGCACTTGCCACGCCCACCGTGCTAACGTCCACCCGAAAGCTGACGCTGGGGGAGCTCAACTTGATCTGGATCGCGAATATTTTGGTGGCGCTGGTCGCCGCACTGCACGCTTACTTCCTGATCCTGGAGATGTTTCTCTGGGACAAGCCGCAGGGCTTGAAGGTCTTCCGCAACACGCCGGAGAAGGCAGCGATCACAAAGGTGCTGGCCGCCAACCAGGGGCTCTATAACGGCTTCCTGGCCGCAGGCCTGGTATGGGGGCTGGTGCACGGCAATCCGGCCTTCGCGTTCCAGATCAAGGCGTTTTTCCTGCTTTGCGTGATCGTGGCCGGCGCTTATGGCGCAGCGACCGTTAGCACGCGCATCCTGATGGTGCAGGCGCTGCCGGCGGCGCTCGCACTGTCAGTCTTGTTCCTGACCTGAGACGCCATAGCGCGGCGCCGCGATCCTTGCGCGTCGCCTGCCGTTCCTCCACAATCTGCGACAGCGATGGCGACCGTTGGCAATCAACGGGACAAGACCGTCGGTCGGAAATTCCGTCAGGAGGAACAACCCCACATGAGCAATCGCAGAGCCTTCATCACTGCCACGGCGGCGCTCGCCTTCGCGTTCTCCGCCAACCAAGCTCTCGCCCAGAAGAAATACGACACCGGCGCGAGCGACACCGAGATCAAGATCGGCCAGACCGTGCCGTTCTCCGGGCCCTATTCCGTCTACGCCAATATCGGCAAGACCCAGGCCGCCTACTTCAAGATGATCAACGATCAGGGCGGCATCAACGGCCGCAAGATCAATCTGATCCAGTATGACGATGCCTATTCGCCGCCGAAGACGGTCGAGCAGGTGCGCAAGCTCGTCGAAGGCGACGAGGTGCTGTTCACCTTCCAGATCATCGGCACCGCCGCGAACGCCGCCGTGCAAAAATATCTCAACGGCAAGAAGATCCCGCAGCTGCTGGCCTCGACCGGCGCCGCGCGCTTCAACGATCCGCAGAACTATCCCTGGACCATCGCCTATAATCCCAACTACGTGTCCGAGGGACGCATCTACGCCAAGTACATCCTCAAGGAGCATCCGAACGCCAAGATCGGCGTGCTCTACCAGAACGACGATATGGGCCGCGACTATCTCGCCGGCCTCAAGAGCGGTCTCGGTGACAAGGCCGCCGGCATGATCGTCGGCGAAGTCTCCTACGAAGTCACCGATCCGACGGTGGACTCGCAGGTGGTCAAGCTGAAGTCGTTGGGCGCCGATCTTTTCTATGATGCCTCGACACCCAAGTTCGCGGCGCAGGCGATCAAGAAAGTCGCCGAGCTCGGCTGGACGCCGGTGCACATTCTCGACATCAATGCGAGCCCGATCTCGGCGACGCTGAAGCCGGCCGGCCTCGAGATCTCCAAGGGCATCATCTCGACCCAATACGGCAAGGAGCCCGGCGATCCCCAGTGGAAGGACGATCCGGGCGTGAAAGCCTTCTTCGCCTTCATGGACAAGTATTTCCCCGAAGGCGACAAGCTCAATACCGTCAACACCTATGCTTATTCCGTCGCCGAATTGCTGACGCAAGTGCTGAAACAGTGCGGCGACGACCTGTCACGTGAGAACGTGATGAAGCAGGTCGCCAACATCAAGGACTTCACCCCGAGCTTCGCGCTGCCCGGCATCAAGATCAACACCGGGCCGAACGACTACCGCGTCAACAAGCAGATGCAGATGATGAAGTTCAACGGCGAACGCTGGGAGCTGTTCGGCCCGATCATGGAGGATGCGGGTCCAGCGGGTTAGTTACTGGGTAGGGTGGGTTAGCGCAGCGTAACCGACCTTTTTGATTTCCGCGGAAACAGAAGTGGTGGGTTACGCCCAGCGGACTGCGCTTTGCGCAGCCGCAAGGCTAACCCACCCTACGAACTGAGACGTTGCGTATCCTACGAACTGCGGGCGCACGCCCAACTTGCGTTGCAACAACGCCTCATCCACACTCGCCCTCAGCGGTGACATCAGGTGCGCATGAGCGCACCCGATTGATCACCGGCAATAAACAATGAGGAAATGCGAATGAGGAATGGAATTCTGCATCTGGCCACTGCAACGGCGCTGACCCTGGCGCTGTCGATGCCGGCGGCCAATGCCCAGAAGAAATATGATCCGGGTGCCAGCGATACCGAGATCAAGGTCGGCCAGACGATGCCGTTTTCTGGACCGGCGTCGGCCTATTCGTCGATCGGCAAGACCCAAGCCGCCTATTTCAAGATGATTAACGACCAGGGCGGCGTCAACGGCCGCAAGATCAATCTGATCCAGTATGACGACGCCTACTCGCCGCCGAAGGCCGTGGAGCAGATTCGCAAGCTGGTCGAGAGCGACGAGGTCCTGCTGACCTTCCAGATCATCGGCACGCCGGTGAACGCAGCCGTGCAGAAATATCTCAACTCGAAGAAGGTGCCGCAACTGTTCGCGGCGACCGGAGCCTCGAGGTTCACGGATCCGAAGAACTTTCCGTGGACGATGGGCTTCAACCCCAACTACTTCGTCGAAGGCCGCATCTACGGACAGTACATCCTGAAGGAGCATCCGAACGCCAAGATCGGCGTGCTCTATCAGAACGACGACCTCGGCAAGGACTATCTGAACGGCATCAAGGCCGGTCTCGGCGACAAAGCTGCCAAGATGATCGTGACTGAAGCTTCCTACGAAGTCTCCGATCCGACTGTCGATTCGCAGATCCTCAAGATCAAGGACGCCGGCGCCGATCTGTTCTTCAGCGCCACCACGCCGAAGCAGGCGGCGCAGGCGATCAAGAAGATCGCCGAGATGGGCTGGCATCCGGTGCAGATCGTTGACATCAACGCCACCTCGGTCGGCGCGGTGCTGAAGCCAGCCGGCCTCGACGCCGCCAAGGGCCTGATCAGCGTCAATTACGGCAAGGAACCACTCGATCCGACCTGGAAGGACGATGCCGGCCTTAAGAGGTATTTCGACTTCATGGCCAAGTATTATCCTGATGGCGACAAGGACTCGAACTTCAACACCTACGGCTACAGCACGGCGCAGCTGCTGGTCCATGTGCTGAAGCAGTGCGGCGACGACCTGACGCGCGAGAACGTCATGAAGCAGGCCGCCTCGCTGAAGGACGTGACCAGCGACACCGCGCTGCCCGGCATCAAGGCCAATACCTCACCGACCGACTACCGCGTCAACAAGCAGCTTCAGATGATGAAGTTCAACGGCGAACGTTGGGAGCTGTTCGGCCCGATCATTGAGGATGCGAGTCCGGCGGGTTAGTTCTCGGAAGCAACTGCCTCAACGCCGTCATGGCCGGGCCAGCCCGGCCATGACGGAAAATCAATCCGGCACCTCGCCAAAGTTCTTTCCCACCGGCAGCACCGCGTGCCGAATGAGCCGTGAGTCCTCCACCGCGGCCTGCCGGTGCTTCACCGCTTCGCGATAGACGGGGTCGCGGATCATCTCGACGAAGGCGGCGACGCTTGGGTATTCGGCGATGAAGCAATGGTCCCAGCGCTCAGTCTCCGGGCCGATCAGCATCAGCTCGAATTTGCCCTGCCAGACGATGCGGCCGCCGAGGCGTTCGAACACCGGGCCGCTCTCGCGGCCATAGGCCGCATAGGCTTCCGCGCCGCTCGTCTTGCGGCCGTCCGGATAGGCCGCCTCCTTGCGCAAGCGCACCAGGTTGAGCATGTGGATCGGGCCGGGGCGGTCGTTCTCCCGGAACTGCGAAAAAATCTCCTTGGTCGGATCGATGTGGCCCATGCGTGCTCCCTCTTGTTTATGCCGGCGATCCTAGCTCCGCCGGCAAACCAGCGGAACTGCGGCCAGCGAATGCCGCACCTCCTAATCGCGCGTTAAGCTCTGGGTAACCGGGCCTTAAACAGCGACCGCTAGCGTGCGGCGGGGCGGGCTGACCGGGCGTTTGCGTATGGGGTTGGGAAAGAAAAAGGGTGGGCGGAAGGAGCCATTGTTCGGCTTGCCTGCGGCACTCGCCGATCTGCGCTTGACCGCGGCCGACCGCATTCCTGGCGGCGATGACAAGCCGAAGAAATCAACGAAATCATCCGCCAAACGCAAGAGCGAGGATGCCGGCGACGAGCCGCCGCGCGAGCGGAAGGCGCCGGCCGGCCGCGGCAGTGCCAAGCGGCGATCCAGGTCACGCATCGGCGCGAGCCTTGGCCGCCTCGTCTATTGGGGCGCGGTGCTGGGCCTGTGGGGCGCGATCGCCGTGATCGGCGTCGTGATCTATGTCGGCGCTCATTTGCCGCCGATCCAGTCGCTGGAGATCCCCAAGCGGCCGCCGACGATCCAGATCGTCGGCATCGACGGCAGCATGCTGGCGCAACGCGGCGAGATGGCCGGCGCCAACGTCTCGCTGAAGGATCTGCCGCAATATCTGCCCAAGGCGTTCATCGCCATCGAGGACCGCCGCTTCTATTCGCATTTCGGCATCGATCCCGTAGGCATCCTGCGCGCGCTCGTCACCAACGTGCTCCATCGTGGCGTGTCGCAGGGTGGCTCGACGCTGACGCAGCAATTGGCGAAGAACCTGTTCCTGACCCAGGAGCGCACCATGGCGCGCAAGCTGCAGGAAGCGGAGCTCGCGATCTGGCTGGAGCGCAAGCATTCCAAGAACGAGATCTTGGAGCTCTATCTCAACCGCGTCTATTTCGGCTCCGGCGCCTATGGCGTCGAAGCCGCCGCGCAGCGCTATTTCGGCAAGTCGGCCAAGAACGTCACCGTCGCGGAGGCCGCGATGCTGGCCGGCCTCGTCAAATCGCCTTCGCGGCTCGCGCCGAACCGCAACCCCGAGGGCGCAGAAGCGCGCGCGAAAATCGTGCTCAATGCGATGGCGGATGCCAAATTCATCACCGAAGCGCAGGCGCAGGCCTCGATCGGCCAACCCTCCTACAATGTGAAGCCGGTCGGCGCCGGCACGGTCAACTACGTCGCCGACTGGATCGGCGAGGTGCTGGACGATCTGGTCGGCCAGATCGACGAGAGCATCAAGGTCGAGACCACGATCGATCCGAAGCTTCAGAGCGTGGCGGAAGCCGCCATCATCGACGAGCTGGCGGCCAAGAGCGTGAAATTCAATGTCAGCCAGGGCGCTCTGGTGGCGATGACGCCGGACGGCGCGGTTCGCGCCATGGTCGGCGGGCGGAATTATTCCGAGAGCCAGTACAACCGCGCCGTCACCGCCAGGCGCCAGCCGGGCTCCTCGTTCAAGCCCTTCGTGTACCTGACCGCGCTCGAACAGGGGCTGACGCCCGACACGGTCCGCCAGGACGCGCCGATCGAGGTCAAGGGCTGGAAACCTGAGAACTACACGCACGAATATTTCGGCGCGGTGACGCTGACCCAGGCGCTCGCGATGTCGCTCAACACGGTCGCCATCCGCCTCGGCCTCGAGGTCGGGCCGAAGAACGTGGTGCGCACCGCGCACCGGCTCGGCATTTCCTCGAAACTCGAGCCCAACGCCTCGATCGCGCTCGGCACCTCCGAAGTCTCGATGGTCGAGCTGGTCGGCGCCTATGCACCCTTCGCCAATGGCGGCTTCGCGGCGACGCCGCATGTCGTCACGCGGATCAGGACGCTCAGTGGCAAGCTGCTCTACATGCGCCAGGCGGACGAGCACAACCAGGTGGTCGACCCGCGCTATGTCGGCATGATGAACGCGATGATGCGGGAAACGCTGATCAGCGGCACGGCCAAGAAGGCGGAGATCCCCGGCTGGCCGGCGGCCGGCAAGACCGGCACCAGCCAGGACTACCGCGACGCCTGGTTCATCGGCTACACCGCCAACCTCGTCACCGGCGTGTGGCTCGGCAATGACGACAACTCGCCGACCAAGAAGGCGACCGGCGGCGGCTTGCCGGTCGAAGTCTGGTCGCGCTTCATGAAGACGGCGCACGAGGGCGTGCCGGTCGCAGCCTTGCCGAGCTCTCCCGGTGGCTGGGGTCTGTCGAACCTCGCGCAGGCGACGTCGCAAGTGTCGCCGCCAACAGCGGCAGCGCCCGCACCGGCACCCGCCAGCAACGGCGGCTATCGTCCGCCGCCGACGCGCGCCAATGCGCGTCCGGAAGCAGCCGCAGGACTCGATGGCTGGCTGATGGACCGGCTGTTCGGCGGAAATCGCTAGGTTCTGCTTGAGGTCCGCGTGACCTCAAAACGAAACTGCGAAAACAACCCCATGCACAGTAGCCGAGGATAACGAAATCAACGACTTGCGCGGGCAGCACAGACGCTTGAATCGCGCGCGCCGCTGTCATTCCCCGCGGAGGCGGGCAATCCAGTACGCCGCGGCTTCTCGATTCAATAACAACTGTCTCTGGAATACTGGATCGGGGGGGGGGGGGGGGGGGGGGGGGGCGGGTGGGGGGGAGGGGGGGGGGGGAGGGGGGAAACCCCCCCCCCCCCGGGCAAAAAATGGGGTAAGTGTG
>NZ_JBVVPQ010000017.1:132477-155587 GCF_055811695.1 Bradyrhizobium sp. MI1.3
GGGTGGGGGGAAATCCCGCCCGCGGCGTCTTATCTATAAAAAAACAACTGTCTGCGGAGTACTGGATCGCCCGCTTTCGCGGGCGATGACAGCATGGGATGGGGTTGGCAGCGCGAGCTCTAATCCTCGACCCCGTACCGGTGCAAATCGTTGCCGTACGTGTCGAGCCACTTCTTGGCGCGCTCCATCGACGGGCAGACCCTGCCGCAGACGCGCCAGAACCGCGCCGAGTGGTTCATCTCGACGAGATGGGCGACCTCGTGCGCGGCGAGATAGTCGAGCACGTAGGGCGGCGCGAGGATCAGGCGCCAGGAGAACGACAACGAGCCGGCCGAGGTGCAGGAGCCCCAGCGGCTCGATTGATCGCGGATCGAGAGCCGCTTGACCTTGACGCCGAGCTCGCCGGCATAGGATTCCGCCGCACGCTGAAGGTCGCGGCGAGCCTCGCGCTTGAGGAAGTCGCTGACGCGACGATCCGCATGCTCGACGCCGCCGGCGACGCAGAGAATGCGCTCACCACTGTCGCGCACTTCCGTCCACACCGTACCGCGCGTGCCGGCGCGATGAACGATGCGATGAGAAACGCCGCGAAGCGGTATCACTGTGCCAGGCTGAAACGGTGCGGCCTTCGGCAAACGGCCGAGACGTGCCGCGATCCATGCGCCGTGGCGCTGCGCGAAGTCTTTTGCTTCGGCGAGCGTGCCGCGCGGCGGCATGGTGAGGATGGCTTCGCGATCGCTCGGATGAATTCTGAGCGTGTAACGGCGCGCGCGGCGATGCCGGCGCAGTCGAATCGCAAAATATTGCGATCCGTGGGTGATCAGGAGGGTCTTCGGCTCGTGGGGCCGCCGATAGAGGAGTGCGCGAGTGGCCATGTCTGTCAGTCCGGGGGGCAGGAGAGCGCCCGGATTCTGCCATAACCGCCGCCAGGGAAAGCGCTCGGCGCAAAAACAAATCATTTGCCCAATATACAGGGGTCTGGCGTCCGGGAGACCCTACAGACTGGGGTTGGAACCGGCTTTTTTCGCCCCCGTTCGGCGCATGCGGCACCCCCAAGGGGTGAGGTTGGACTCACTCCTACAAAGCTACCTAAATACCGCGAATCTGGCGGGAACTCGGCCCTGTCGGAGCCTCCGACAGGGCGTCGATTTTCAGCGGGAAAGCCGAAATACGCGATTATTCGGCCGCGAGTGCCTGCAATGAGCTCGGATTCGCCGCCGAGACCATGAAGTCATGGATGCGCGGCACGATTTCCGATTTGAAGCGCGAGCCATTGAACACGCCGTAATGTCCGACGCCCTTCTGGACGTAATGAACGCGGCGGTGATCGGGAATCGAGCTGCACAATGTGTGCGTTGCTTCGGTCTGACCGATGCCGGAGATGTCGTCGTTCTCGCCTTCGACCGTCATCAACGCGACGCGCGTGACCTTGGAGGGATCGACGCGTGTTCCACGATGGGTCATCTCGCCCTTCGGCAGCGAATGCTTCACGAACACGGTGTCGACGGTCTGCAGGTAATACTCGGCGGAGAGATCCATCACCGCGAGATATTCGTCGTAGAAGTCGCGATGCTTGTCGACGAGGTCGCCGTCGCCCTTCACCAGATTGGCGAACAGCTGCTTGTGGGCATCCATATGCCGGTCGAGATTCATGCTGATGAAGCCGTTGAGCTGCAAGAAGCCCGGATAGACGTCGCGCATCATGCCCGGATGCGGGAACGGCACCTTGGTGATGACGTGGTTGCGGAACCAGTCGATACCGCGCTCCTGGGCGAGGTTGTTCACCGCGGTCGGATTGCGCCGGGTGTCGATCGGGCCGCCCATCAGCGTCATCGAGGTCGGCACGAAGGGATCACGCAGCGCTTCCATGATCGAAACAGCAGCGACAACGGGAACCGAGGGCTGGCACACCGCCAGCACATGCGTGTTGCCGCCGAGGACATGCAGCATCTCGATGACGTAGTCGATGTAGTCGTCGAGATCGAAACGGCCGTCGCTGAGCGGCACCATGCGGGCATCGGCCCAATCGGTGATGTAGACCTCATGCCCCGGCAGGAAAGCCTCGACCGTACCGCGGAGCAGCGTCGCGTAATGGCCGGACATCGGCGCTACGATCAGCACGCGCGGCTGCGGGCTGCGCAGCGGACGGGTGAACTTGCGATCGAAGTAGAGCAGGCGGCAGAACGGCTTTTCCCAGACCGAGCGGACCTCGACGGGAACGCGGATGCCGTTGACCTCGGTGTCGTTGAGGCCCCATTCCGGCTTGCCGTAACGGCGCGTGGTGCGTTCGAACAATTCGCAGGCCGCGGCAACCGACTTGCCGACCTCGGTGCGTGCCCATGGATTGAGGGGATTCTGAAACAGCAGCTTGGTCGCGTCCGTGATCGCACGCGCCGGATTGAGAGAGGCTTGCCCCATCTCGTACATCCAGTACATCGGCGTCGTCAGGACCGGACTGCCTTCGGCCACCAGGGGCGGCGCGCCGCCAAACTCGCCAATCGGCATCGCTATATTCCTCTTCGCATCGCAGCATACTGCCGAATGCGTAATATTGCGTCAATGCATGGTTCCGTACATTTACGTGGCCCAGTCGCCCAAAACCGGGCTGAATCCACGAGAAAGTTACGTTATTCGCCGCCTGACAGCAGCGAGCCCTGCATCCTGGCGCTGCGCAAAAGGGCAAGGAATGCCCCAAAAGATGCAATCAACAGCACCGCATTGATGGCCAACGCGCTCAGCATCAGATCGGTCCTGAAGGTGTTTTCGATCAGCAGCGCGCGCATCCCTTCGAACACGTAGGTCGGCGGCAGCGTCCAGGCAATATACTGCAGCCAGACCGGCAGCACGCTGACGGGATAGTAGACGCAGGCGAGCGGCATGATGCCGAACATCAAGGTCCAGACGATGCTCTCGGCACCGAGACCGTTTCGCAGCACCAGGCCGGAGACGAAGATGCCGACCGACCAGCTCGTGAAGATCAGATTGCAGAAGAAAGCGATCAGCGGCACGCCGAGCGCATAAACGTTGAAATGAAACAGGAACAGCGCAAGCAGCGTCATCGGGATGACGCCGATCGCAAGCCTGATCAGGCTCATGATCATCAGCGACAGCAGAAATTCGATCGGCTTCAACGGGCTCATCATGAGATTGCCGAGGTTGCGCGCCCACATCTCTTCCAGGAACGAGATCGAAAAGCCGAGCTGCCCGCGAAACAGGATGTCCCAGAGGATGACGGCGCCGATCAGGGTTCCGCCGGCACGCGCGAAGAAGTTTGCATTCTGCGCGATATACAGCTGAAGAAAGCCCCAGGTGATGACCTGCAGCGCCGGCCAGTAGAGCAGCTCGAGCAGCCGCGGCCAGGACGACAGCAGGAGATACCAATAGCGCAGGATCATCGCGCCGATGCGATGGAGGGAGATGCCGCGGTGGAGGGAGGCCTCACTCATCGCGCACTCCCGTAGCCCGGATGAGCGAAGCGACATCCGGGACCTTGCTGGCGGCGTTCCCGGGTATCGCTTCGCTCACCCGGGCTACGTTCGCAACATACGGCCTTCTCATCGCGCCGCCTCCTGTGCGCCGTTCACCCTTCCGCGCGCGACGTCCAGAAACACCTCTTCCAGCGTGGTGCGGTTGTAGCGCGCCATGATGGCTTCGGGCGTATCGTCGTCCTCGATACGGCCGCGCTTCATGATGATGACGCGGTCGCAGAGCCGCTCGACTTCGAGCATGTTGTGCGAGGCCAGCAGGATGGTGGCGTTGTTCGCCTTGCGATAACGCTCCAGATGGCCCCGGACCCAGTCGGCGGTGTCCGGATCGAGCGAGGCGGTCGGCTCGTCCAGCAGCAGCAGCTCGGGCTGGTTGATCAGCGCCTTCGCAAGCGCAACGCGCGTCTTTTGTCCTGCGGAGAGCTTGCCGTTGGCGCGGTCGATGAACTCGGTGAGATCGAGATCGCAGGCCAGCTCAGCGATGCGATCGGAAAGGTTCTTCACCGCATAGAGCTTGCCGAACACGGTGAGGTTCTGACGCACCGTGAGCCGCATCGGCATGTCGACATAGGGGCTCTCGAAATTCATCCGCCCCAGCACGGACGCGCTGTCCTCCGGCATCCGATGCCCGAGCACCTGCACGCGGCCGGAGGTCGGCAGCACGAGGCCCATGATCGTCGCGATGGTCGTGGTCTTGCCTGCGCCGTTGCCGCCCAGCAGCCCGGTGATGCTGCCGCGCGGAAGCGAAAAGGAGATGTCGTCGACGGCGCGGGTCTGCTTGTAGACCTTGACGAGGTGATCGACCGCGATGGCCGCGGAGAGGCTGCGATCCGCGACAGTCGGCCAGCTTGAACCCTGGTCATTCTCGGTCATGCTGGGCGTTCTTCTGCTATTGCAGCGGAGAGCGCAAGGCTTGTAATCCGGTGGTTCCGTGAGCCGCGCGCTTGTGATCGAGAAGGCACCGCCCCCTTGGCCGAAATGACCGAACTTGCCGCTTCCGACTTTCGCCCCGCGCAGCGGCATATCCGCCTGGATACGATCCTGCGGCTGCGCTGGCTCGCGGTACTGGGCCAGCTCGCCGCGATCTTCATCGTGGCGCAGGGGCTGGAATTCAACGTCGAGATCGTCCCCTGCGTCAGCATCATCGCCCTGTCGGCGGCGCTCAATCTGGCGCTCCAGACCGTGTCAAATCCGCTGCAGCGGCTGGAGCCCATGCAGGCGGCCGGACTGCTCGCGCTCAACATCGTGGAGCTGGCGGGTCTTTTGTTCTTCACCGGTGGACTCCAGAACCCGTTCTCGTTCCTGTTCCTCGCGCCCGTGCTGATCTCGGCGACCGCGCTGCCGGCCCGCTTCACCTTCGGCCTTGGCGTGCTGGCTGTCGCCTGCGCCTCGATCCTGTTCTTCTTCCATCTGCCGCTGCCCTGGGATTCCGACGATCCGCTGGTGCTGCCGCCGATCTATCTCGTCGGCGTCTGGCTCTCGATCGCGCTCGCGATCGGCGTCACCAGCCTCTACTCGTTCCAGGTAACCGAGGAGGCGCGCAAACTCGCCGACGCGCTGGCCGCGACCGAGCTGGTGCTGACGCGCGAGCAGCATCTGACCCAGCTCGACGGCCTGGCGGCGGCCGCGGCGCACGAGCTCGGCACGCCGCTCGCGACGATCTTCCTGATCTCGCGCGAGCTCGAGAAGACGGTGAAGGAACCGAACTTTGCCGCCGACCTGAAGACCCTGCGCGAGCAGACGCAGCGTTGCCGCGATATATTGAGCAAGATCACCCAGCTCTCCTCCACCGGCGCGCCGTTCGACCGCATGAAGCTGTCGGAGCTGATCGAGGAGGTGGTGGCGCCGCACCGCGATTTCGGCGTCGATATCAAGGTGCGCATCGCCGTCGCCATCGTGGCCGAGCCGGTCGGCTCGCGCAATCCGGCGATCCTCTACGGCGTCGGCAATATCGTCGAGAACGCGGTCGATTTCGCCCGCACCACCGTCGAGGTGAATGCGTGGTGGAACAAGGACACGATCGAGCTCGTGATCTCCGATGACGGTCCCGGCATTCCGCCTGACATCCTGAACCGGATCGGCGAGCCCTATTTGTCGCGGCGGCGCAACCAGGACGAAGGCGGCGGCCTCGGGCTCGGCGTGTTCATCGCGCGCACCTTGCTGGAGCGCACCGGCGCCAAGGTCTCGTTTACCAACCGGACCTTTCCCGACCACGGCGCAGTGGTCCAGATCACGTGGCCGAGAGAGCGTTTTGAGGCTATCGAGACCTTCGAAGAAACAATAGGATAGGCCGCGACCTTGCGTCGCACGACGGGGTCGATCGACTATTGGCGCCCTTGGCACCGCCCGATTGCGCCGCCATATGTAGATGCGTTGGAGAGAGGACAAACCTTGAACGCCATCGCCGAACTGAATGAACAGACCGACCGCTCGCTGCTGATCGTGGAGGACGACAAGCCGTTTCTGGAGCGGCTGTCGCGCGCCATGGAAACGCGCGGCTTTGCGGTGACGTCATGCGACACCGTCTCGGACGGCCTGGCGCAGATCGGCAAGGCCGCGCCGGCATTTGCCGTGGTCGATCTCCGGCTCGGTGACGGCAACGGTCTCGACGTGGTCTCGGCGCTGAAGAAGAAGCGCCCCGACGCCCGCGCAATCGTGCTGACCGGCTATGGCAACATCGCCACCGCCGTCACCGCGGTGAAGATGGGCGCGGTCGATTATCTCTCGAAGCCCGCGGACGCCGACGACGTCGTCGCGGCGCTGCTGTCGACCGGCTCGGACAAGTCCGAATTGCCGGCGAACCCGATGTCGGCCGACCGCGTGCGCTGGGAACACATCCAGCGCATTTACGAAATGTGCAATCGCAACGTCTCGGAGACGGCGCGGCGCCTCAACATGCACCGGCGCACGCTGCAGCGCATTTTGGCGAAGCGCGCGCCGCGATAACGGTGTCGTAGGGTGGGCAAAGGCGCAAAGCGCCGTGCCCACCGTGCCTGCTTCAATCTTTGACCTGGATGGTGGGCACGCTACGCTTTGCCCACCCTACGACATCCCGCGCGCGGCGCCGCTACTCCCAAAACTCCGCATGCCCCTGCGGATCGACCAGCCGGTTGATCCGCAACGCCGCAGCCATGCCAAATCGCAACGTCATCTGCTTGCGCGTGGCCGCAGCGAGCTTGTGCTCGGGCGCCTCGCAGTGCAGGTGCGCGCCATAGGCATCCGCGATGATCAGACCCGTGTCTTGCGGAAAGATCTCGCAAGGCAGGTCCTGCGTGAAGGCGAAGAACAGCCGGTCGCAATGCGCCCGGTATTCGTGCCATTTCTGATCGGCGCGCAAATCCTCCACCGACGATTTGATCTCGACGATCCAGATCTCGCCGCGCTCGTTCAGCGCGACGAGATCGGCGCGCCGCCCCGAGGGCAGCGGCAATTCGCTGATGCAGGTGAAGCCGAGCGAGCGCAGCAACCGCGCCGTGCCGCGCGCGATCGCCAGCGCCCTCTCGGATTGACGGCGGTCGGGTGGTGGCACGAGGGCAATGCGGGCGGGATTGTCCATGGGGAGAGGATAACCGATTCCTCCGTCGTCGTCCTGGCGAAAGCCAGGACCCATTACCCCAAGAGTTCGTTGGTGCACGAGCTAATAACCACCAGTCCTCGTCAAATTTTGGCCTGTGCAATGGGTCCTGGATCTGCGCTTCGCTTGTCCAGGACGACAGTGGCGCGGAACCTCCCCTCCGCTACGCACTTATCACGCAGCCGCCGCACCTCGGCGGAGCCACCGAGGCTGCGCGCGCATGATCGACGATCTCTGGTACAAGAACGCCATCATCTATTGCCTGTCCGTCGGCACCTACATGGACGCCAACGGCGATGGCATCGGCGATTTCAAGGGCCTGTTGCGCCGGCTCGATTATCTGCACGGCCTCGGCATCACCACGATCTGGCTGATGCCGTTCCAGACCTCGCCCGGCCGCGACGATGGCTACGATGTCGCCGACTACTTCAGTGTCGATGCCCGCTACGGCACGCTCGGCGATTTCGTCGAGTTCACCCATGGCTGCAAACAGCGCGGCATTCGCGTCATCATCGATCTCGTCGTCAACCACACCTCCGACCAGCATCCCTGGTTCAAGGCGGCGCGGAGCGACAGGAATTCGCCCTATCGCGACTGGTATGTCTGGTCCGACAAGAAGCCGGCCAACGCCAATCAGGGCATGGTGTTTCCCGGCGTGCAGAAATCGACCTGGACGCGCGACAAGGAAGCCGGCGCCTGGTACTTCCACCGCTTCTACGATTTCCAGCCCGATCTCAACACCTCGAACCCGCGTGTGCAGACCGAGATCTTGAAGATCATGGGCTTCTGGATCCAGCTCGGGGTCTCGGGTTTTCGCATGGATGCCGTGCCTTTCGTCATCGCGACCAAAGGCGCCAAGGTGAAGAAACCGGCCGAGCAGTACGACATGCTGCGGACGTTTCGTGAATTCCTGCAATGGCGGCAGGGCGATGCCATCATCCTCGCCGAGGCTAACGTGCTGCCAAAGACGGACATGGAATATTTCGGCCGCGATGCCGACCGCATGCATATGATGTTCAATTTCCAGGTCAACCAGCATCTGTTCTATGCGCTGGCCTCGTCCGATTCCCGCCCGCTGGGGAAAGCGCTGAAGGCGACCAGGCCGCGGCCCGCCTCGGCGCAATGGGGCCTGTTCCTGCGCAATCACGACGAGCTCGATCTCGGGCGATTGACCCCGGCGCAGCGCGACACCGTGTTCAAAAGCTTCGGTCCCGACAAGGACATGCAGCTCTACGACCGCGGCATTCGCCGTCGCCTGGCTCCGATGCTGGGTGGCGACCGCAGGCGGCTCGAGCTCGCCTACAGCTTGATGTGCACGCTGCCGGGGACGCCGGTGATCCGCTATGGCGACGAGATCGCGATGGGCGATGATCTGTCGCTGCCGGAACGCAATTGCGCGCGCACGCCGATGCAATGGTCGACCGAGCCGCATGGCGGCTTCACCACCAGCGACAAGCCGGCCTTGCCCGTCATCGACGAAGGACCGTACGGCTATCCGCACGTCAACGTCGCCAAGCAGCGGCGCGATCCCAACTCGATGCTGAACTGGACCGAGCGCATCGTCCGGATGCGCAAGGAGGTGCCGGAGATCGGCTGGGGCGATTTTTCGATCATCGCGACGCGCGATCCCGCCGTGTTCATCATGCGCTACGACTGGCGCAACAATTCCGTGCTGTTCGTGCATAATCTCGACGAGAAGCCGCGCGAGACTGCGTTCTCGGTGGGGCTGCCGGGCGAGGCCGGCGCGCACCTCATCAATCTGCTCGCGGAGGACCACAGCCACGCCGACAAGCGCGGCCAGCATCGCGTCGTGCTGGAGCCTTATGGGTATCGCTGGTATCGCGTCGGTGGATTGGATTATCTGTTGAAGAGGAGTGATATCGACAAGACGTTGCGGCGTAACAAGCATCCGGGATAGGAGGTGCGACCACACACTCCGTTGTCGTCCTGGCGAAAGCCAGGACCCATTACCCCAATAGGTGATTGTCGTACGAAGTGATAACCACGATCTTCGCCAAACTACTCCTGGGGTAATGGGTCCTGGATCTGCGCTTCGCTTGTCCAGGACGACGGTCAGGGCGGCGTGATGATCACGCCCTCATTGCCGCGCAAATCCAGCACGCCTTCGAGCCGCTCCCCCTCGCGATCCAGGAATGTCGACAGCAGAACCTCGCTGCCGAACTTGATCGCGCTGGTGGTGACCGCGATCGGCTCGGGGCCGAGATTGAGCACCACGATCACCGCCCTGCCCTCGGCCTCGCGGCGATAGACCAGGAGATCGCCTTGGGCCGAGACCGGATGATAGTCGCCCGCGACCAGCGGCGGACACCCCTTTCGCAACGCGATCAGGCGCTTGTAGAGCGTCAGGATCGAACGTGAATCGGCCTCGAGATCGACGACATTGTTGCGGATGTGATCCTCCGGCAGCGGCAGCCATGGCCTGACGTCCGAGAAATCGGCGAAGTTGGACGAATCCCACTGCATCGGCGTGCGGCAGCCGTCGCGGCCGACACCAATGCCGGGCACGTTCTTCTCGAAGGGGTCGCGCACGTCCTCAGGCGCGATCGCGAGCTGATGCATGCCAATCTCGTCGCCGTAATACAGCGTCGGCGTGCCGCGCAGCGTCAGCAGCAGCATGGCGGCGATGCGGGCCTGCTCCGGCCCGACGCGGCTTGCGACGCGTGGGCGATCGTGGTTGCCGAGCACCCAGTTCGGCCAGGCGCCCTTCGGCAGCGCCTTCTCGTAGTCCTCGACGATTTTCTCGATCGAGCGCGCGCTCCAGAAGGTCGAGAGCAGCGCGAAATTGAACGGCATCTGCGCGCCGGTGAGGTCGTTGCCGTAATAGGCCATCAGGCGATGCAGCGGCAGATAGATCTCGCCGATCAGGACGCGGGCATCATAGGCATCCGTGACGCGGCGCATCTCGGCGATGACGTCGTGCACCTCGGGCTGGTCGGTGGAATATTGCGTGAGGATCTTTTCGTTCGGCGGCCGGCTCTCGACATAATGCGGGTTCGGCGGATTGTCGCGGAACTCGGCGTCCTTGATCAGGTGCCAGATCACGTCGACGCGAAAGCCGTCGACGCCCTTTTCCAGCCAGAACCGCATCACGTCATAGATCGCGGCGCGGACATCGGGATTGCGCCAGTTGAGATCCGGCTGTTGAGCGAGGAAGGCGTGATAGTAGTATTGACCGGTGGTCTCGTCGAACTGCCACGCACTGCCGCCGAACTCGGACAGCCAATTGTTCGGCACGCCGCCACCCTCGCCCGGGTCGCGCCAGATGTACCAGTCGCGTTTGGGATTGTCGCGCGAGGAGCGGCTCTCGACGAACCAGGGATGCTGGTCCGAGGTGTGGTTCGGCACGAGGTCGAGGATCAGCTTGAGGCCGTTGTCATGCGCGGCGGCGAGAAGCGCATCGAAATCCGCCATCGTGCCGAACAGCGGCTCGATGCCGGTGTAGTCGGAGATGTCGTAGCCGAAATCGGCCATTGGCGAGGGGAAGATCGGCGACAGCCAGATCGCGTCGACGCCGAGCGATTTCACATAGGGCAGCCGCTGCAAAATGCCGGCGAGATCGCCGACACCGTCACTGTTTGAATCCTGAAAGGAGCGCGGGTAGACCTGATAGAAGATGCCGTCGCGCCACCAATTGCTGCCGCCCTGAGTCATGCGGGAAATCCATCCAAAAACTGCTTCTCGCGCGGGAGAACGCGGAAGGAGCGCCCCGGTTCAAAACAGCAGGCGAATTGAGACCGCCGTGTGACGATGTCCGCGGCCGTTCCCGTGCCCCGGGGACAAATCTTTTGCTTGGCGGCATGGCAAAAATCGGCATTGTGACACCATGACAGAGCAAAACGAGACACAAGCCGAGGCAGGCGCGAAAGCGGGCGCGATCATCGTCCCCGTGACGCTGTTCGAGCAGAATTGCACTATCATCTGGGACGAGCCTTCCAAGAAGGCCGTGGTGATCGATCCCGGCGGCGACGTGCCGAAGATCCTCGACGCCATCAAACAGACCGGCGTCACCGTGGAGAAGATCTGGCTGACTCACGGCCATATCGACCATGTCGGCGGCGCGGCTGAACTGCGCGACGCGCTGAAGGTGCCGATCGAGGGCCCGCATGTCGCGGACAAATTCCTGCTCGACAACGTGGTCGAGAGCGGCGCGCGGTTCGGCATGACGGGGGTGCGCAATTTCGAACCGGACCGCTGGCTCGACGAAGGCGACAGCGTGGCGATCGGCGATCTCCAGTTCGAGATCTATCATTGCCCCGGCCACTCGCCCGGCAGCGTGGTGTTCTTCAACAAGGATCTGCGCTTCGCCCATGTCGGCGACGTCCTGTTCGCGGGCTCGGTCGGTCGCACCGATCTGCCCGGCGGCAGTCACGCGACCCTGATCGACTCGATCAAGACCAAGCTGCTGCCGCTTGGCGACGATGTCGGCTTCATCTGCGGCCACGGCGCCGGCTCGAGCATCGGCCAGGAGCGGATGACCAATCCGTTCATCACCGGCGAGATGTAGCTTTTGTTTGAGCATGATCTGTTCGGAAAACCGCTTCACACTTTTCCGGATCATGCTCTATTCCGCGGCGTCTGCGAACGCCGCGGGCTGGTTCAGGTTGCGGTCGCCCCATTCGCGGATCGCAGCGACGACGGGCACAAAACTCTTGCCTTATCGGCGCGACGGCCTGAGTTACTTCATCAATCCCGCGGCCGTGAGCGCGCGCGTGATGATCTGGCCGAGATCGAAGCCGCGGGCCTCCTCGCGCTTCGACTCGGCCGTCTCTTCGGCGACCGCGGCGCGGATCGAGCGTGCCAGATGCGGCGCGGGCGAGCGGGCCGGCGTCGGCTTTGGTTCGGCCTTCTTCGCCGCGTCGGGAATCCAGCCGGTGAGGCCGAAGAATTTGGCGATGTGATAGGACGAGGAGATGCCGGCCTCGATCAGGAACGCGCCTTCCACGCCATAGCGCTGGTCGTTGTCGGCAAGGCCGAGCGGCGTGCCGTGGGCCATGTCGGTGATGGCGTAGGATTCGACGAGAGTCTCGCCGTCCTTGTTCCACCAGGCCTGGCGCGGATAGCCGTCGATGTTGGTTTCTGCCATCGGCGCGTCAGGCAGATCGTGCAGGTCGAGCCATTGCTTGACGATCTCGTTGGCATTGCCGGGATTGACGGTGCGATCGGCGCTGCCGTGCCACACCGAGATCCTGGGCCAGGGCCCGCGATGATTCGAGGCCCGCCGCACCAGATCGCCAAGTTCGCGGGCCGGCCGCTCCGGGGAATGAAACATGCCGTCGAGCGCCTCGCGCAGATTCGTCGCAATGCCGTAGGGAAGTCCCGCGATGACCGCCCCGGCCGCGAAGACTTCAGGGTAGGTCGCGAGCATCACCGATGTCATGCCGCCGCCGGCCGACAGGCCCGTGATGAAGATGCGCTTGGGATCGACGCGATGCGTTTCGATCATGTGCGCGATCATCTCGCGAATCGAGCACGCCTCGCCGCTGTCCCGTGCCGTGTCTTCCGGATTGAACCAGTTGAAGCAGGTGTTGCTGTTGTTGACGCGCTGCTGCTCGGGCATCAACAGCGCGAAGCCGTAGTGCTCGGCGAGCGTCGACCATCCGGCACCGAGATCGTAGCTTGCCGCCGTCTGGCCGCAGCCGTGCAGCACGACGACGAGCGCGCGCGGCTTCTGCAGTTGCGGCGGCACGAACGCGAACAGGCGCAGATTGCCGGGATTGTCGCCGAAGCCCGTAACCTCCTGCAACGGACTGGAGGCATCGGCGCTCCGGCCAAAGTCGGCGAAGCGCAATCCGTCCAGCTTTGGCAGACGTCTCAAGAGGTCGACATTTCTGGTTAACGACACGGCAGCTCCTGGCAGGCGACGTCCCAACGTCCACCCAAACCAAATAGTTGCTGCAGCGCAAAATAAAAAGACCGTGTGCTGTCAATGACGAGTAAATCGCGGGAAAACCTGCAGAAATCCGCACGTATTAACCGCAATGCCTCAACTTCGTGCAGATACACGGCGCATCCACGCCAGGAATGCGGCGCAGATCATGATTAACGTCACAAACAGCGCGAGCGAGACGAGAAATCCTGCGCGCGCTGATTGCACGGCTTCGACGGCGAAGAACACCGCGCCGATTGCGGCCACTCCGGCCGCATTTCCAATCTGCGCCGTGGTGCCGTAAATGCCGGAGGCAGAACCTGCGGCCACGGGCTTCACCGTCGAGAGCACCGCGCCGGAGAGCGGCGCCATCACCAGCCCCTGACCGTAGCCGAACACGATCATGGTGAGCGCGAGCAGGAGCGCGGACGGCGCATCGACAGAGAACGCGACAAGCGCAAGCGCCGCGAGGCCCGCGATCTGAAGCGCGCAACCTTCGATCAAGACCCTGGTGCCGCGATGGCGCGCCCGTGCGCCGCTATGGCGCGAGGCCACGACGAAAGCGAGCGCGAGCGGAATGAAGGCCATGCCGGCCGCGAGCGGCGGGATTTTCAGCCCTAGCTGCATGAACAGCGTCATGACCAGATAGAACGAGAGATTGGCGAAGAAGAAAAAGAACGCGGCGCCGAGACCGCGCAGGAAAGCGGCGTCCGCCAGCAGGGAGAGATCAATCAGCGGCATGCCGCCGGCGCGTGCCACCGCATGCTCCAGTTTCGGGAACGCCAGGAGGATCACGGCGCCGATCGCCATCACCAGCCACAACCACGGTGCCCAGCCGACATCGTGACCGAGCAGCAGCGGACCGATCATGCACAGCAATCCGGCAAACAGGACGATGCTGCCCGTGATATCCAGCCGCGTGCCGGCGCGGTGCGGCACTGAGGGCATGATGCGCCAAGCCGCCACCGCGATGACGAGACCGCACGGCACATTGACGAAGAACACCGAGCGCCAGCCGGTGCCGGCGAGATCAATCGTGACCAGGAGACCGCCGAGCAGAAAGCCCGCGGCACCCGCGAGCCCCAGCACGATGCCGTAGATGGCGAAGGCGCGGCTGCGCTGTTCATCGGTGAACAGGAGATGCAGCGTCGCCAGCACCTGCGGCACCATCAGCGCGGCGGAGGCACCCTGCGTCAACCGCGCCACGATCAACTCCGCACCGGATCGCGCTAGTCCGCACCACAGCGACGTCAGGGTGAAGCCGAGCAGGCCAGCCAGGAACACGTTCCTGGTGCCGTGAATGTCGCCAAGCCGGCCGCCGGTGACGACCAGCGTGGCATAGGCGATCAGGTAGATCGCGATGACGGATTCGATCTGCGCCGGCGACGCCTTCAACTCGACCGCGATGGTCGGAATGGCGACGTTGACCACGAAGGCATCGACGCCGAACATGAACTGGGCGGCCACGACGATCGCCAGCACCCACCAGCGACGGGACGTATCGACCTGCTTTGTGACGGTTTGGTGCATCGGCGCGCGACCCTTCGGATGTCCTTGCCGATCATCGCAGGCCCAATGCGGCGCTGCGATTACCTCGAAGGTAGGATCCTCGCGCGCTCCGCCTCTCTCCGCGTGCCCGCGAGAGGGAGACGACACATGCATGGCTGCATTCCGCCGTGCGGGACATCGCGCGATTGCGTTCGCTGCCTCCAGCACGTAGCTTCGCGCCACAAACAAACAAAAAATGTAAGCTGGAGAGAACGCCATGGCGCGCCTGAAGTTCGGAGCCTTCCTTGCCCCGCATCATCCGATCGGGGAGCATCCGATGCTCCAGTTCCGGCGCGATCTCGATCTGGTCGAGCAGCTCGATGCACTCGGCTATGACGAGTTCTGGTGCGGCGAGCATCATTCCTCCGGCTGGGAAATGATCGCCTCGCCGGAGATGTTCCTGGCTGCGGCCGGCGAGCGCACCAAGCGGATCAAACTCGGCACCGGCGTGGTGTCGCTGCCCTATCACCATCCCTACAACGTCGCGCAGCGCATGGTGCAGCTCGACCACATGACCGGCGGCCGCGCCATCTTCGGCTCCGGTCCCGGCGCGCTCGCCTCCGATGCGCATACGCTCGGCATCGATCCGATGACGCAGCGCGACCGCCAGGACGAGGCGATCGGCGTGATCCGCCGCCTCTTCAATGGCGAGCGCGTCACGGCGAAGAGCGACTGGTTCACCATGAACGACGCCGCGCTGCAGCTCCTGCCGCTGCAGGAAGAGATGCCGTTTGTGGTGGCCTCGCAGATCTCGCCCTCCGGCATGACGCTCGCCGGCAAATATGGCATCGGCATCATCTCGCTGGGTTCGATGACGACGCAGGGGCTGATGTCGCTGCAGCAGCAATGGCAGTTCGCCGAGGACGCAGCGAAAAAGCACGGCACCAAGGTCGATCGCGCGAACTGGCGCGTTCTGCTGACCTGGCATATCGCCGAGACTCGCGAGCAGGCCCGGCGCGAGGCCGGCGCCGGGCTGATGCGCTGGCACAATGAATATAATGTCGGCACGTTGCAGCGGCCGGGCCTCACCGCGTTCGCCTCACCCGACGAGGCCGTGGACAAGACCGCGTTCGTCGACGGCGCGGCCTCCGTCATCGGCACGCCCGACGACCTCGTCAAGATGATCAAGAACGTGATGCAGGTCTCCGGCGGCGTCGGCGCCGTCATCGGCTTCGTGCACGACTGGGCTAACCCGGAGAACACGCGTCGGAGCTGGGACCTTGTCGCGCGCTATGTCGTGCCCGAGATCAACGGCTACATCGACGGCTTGCGCAAGTCGCAAAAATTCGTGATCGAGAACCGCGCGATCTTCGAGCGTGCGGGCCAGGCCGTGATGGCCAAGATCATGGAAAACGAGAAGGCCGCCGAGGCTTTGAAGGTGACCGGCGCCGGTCGCGTTGCGATTCCGGCCGTCAATGCCCCGGATTTGCAGAAGGAAGCGGCGAAACGATAGGTTCAGGGTCCGCCCGGGCTTCGGCGAACGCCTCGTCCTTCGAGACGACCGCTCCGCGGTCTCCTCAGGATGAGGCTAAGCGGCACCGGAGTCCGTTGAAACTGCTGCCGCACACTCTGTCCTCATCCTGAGGGCCCGCCAAAGGCGGGCGTCTCGAAGGATGGCCGCAGCGAAGCACCGGCGCATCAGCGGACCCGGATTGTGTTATGTTGGGTCCAGCCAACCGGAGCAATCGTCATGTCGATGCAGAATGTGGCCGCCCCTGCGCTCGGCTTCACTCCGCCCAGGCGCAACGAGCTGACACATATCCCCGGCGACGAAGGCTGGCCGATCATCGGCAAGACCTTTCAGGTCCTCGCCGACCCCAAGGGGCACATCGAGGCGAACGGCGCCAAATACGGCCTGATCTATCGCACGCATTTCTTCGGCGAGACCAATGTCGTGCTGCTCGGCCCCGAGGCCAACGAGCTCGTGCTGTTCGACCAGCAAAAGCTGTTCTCCTCGACCCATGGCTGGAACAAGGTGCTCGGCCTGTTGTTCCCGCGCGGATTGATGCTGCTGGATTTCGAGGAGCACCGGCTGCATCGCAAGGCGCTGTCGGTCGCGTTCAAGTCCGGCCCGATGAAGTCGTATCTGAGCGATCTCGACCGCGGCATCGCCGCCCGCGTCACGCAGTGGAAGGCGAAACCCGGCGAGATGCAGCTTTATCCGGCGATGAAGCAGCTCACGCTCGATCTCGCCGCCGCATCCTTTCTCGGCGCCGATATCGGGCCGGAGGTCGACGAGATCAACCGCGCCTTCGTCGATATGGTCGCCGCGGCCGTCGCCCCGATCCGCCGACCGCTGCCCGGCACGCAGATGGCGGCCGGCGTCAGGGGGCGCAAGCGCATCGTCGCTTATTTCCGCGAGCAGATTCCGCTGCGACGCGGCAATCACGGCGGCGATGACCTGTTCTCGCAGCTCTGCCGCGCAACCCACGAGGACGGCGCCCTGCTCTCGGAACAGGACATCATCGACCACATGAGCTTTCTGATGATGGCGGCGCACGACACGCTGACCTCGTCGCTGACGTCGTTCATCGGCGAGCTCGCGGCAAATCCCGGCTGGCAGGACAAGCTTCGCGCGGAAGTCATGGCACTGGGGCTCGCCCCTGACGCGCCGAGCAGTTTCGACGATCTCGAAAAGATGCCGCTGTCAGAGATGGCGTTCAAGGAAGCGCTGCGGATCAAGCCGCCGGTGCCCTCGATGCCGCGCCGCGCCATGGGCGATTTCACCTTCAAGGGTTTTTCGATTCCCGCCGGCACCGCGATCGGCGTCAATCCGCTCTACACGCACCACATGAAGGACATCTGGCCGGAGCCGGACCGCTTCGATCCGCTGCGTTTCACCGAGGAGGCCCAGCGCAACCGCCACCGCTTCGCCTGGGTGCCGTTCGGCGGCGGCGCGCATATGTGCCTCGGCCTGCACTTCGCCTACATGCAGGCCAAATGCTTCGCGCGGCACTTCTTGCAGAACATCGAGGTATCGCTGGAGCCCGGCTACAAGCCGGACTGGCAGATGTGGCCGATCCCGAAGCCGCGCGACGGATTGCGGGTGCGGGTGAAGGCGGTGTGAGCACCGCAGCCGTCATTGCGAGCGAAGCGAAGCAATCCAGACTGCGTCCGCGGAAGCAGCCTGCATTGCTTCGTCGCTTCGCTCCTCGCAATGACGAAAACTATCCGGCCCCCTGATCGAACGCCTTGCGCAGGGCCACGTAGCCCTGCTGCTGCTGGCTCCAGTTGCGGCCGCCGGTCATCGCGCCGTCGATGACGAGGTCATGGCCGTTGATGAAGCTGGATTCGTCGCTGGCCAGGAACACCGCTGCATGGGCGATGTCATCGGGAAGCCCGGCGCGCGGGATTGGCTGCGCGGTCTTGTAGATCTCGCGCATCACCGCCGGCGTCTTCTCCGCCGCATCGGTCGAAAGCCCGAGCGCCTTGCCGAAAATGCCGGTCGCGATGGCGCCGGGCGAGATCGAGTTGACGCGGACATTGGATTCGCCGAGCTCCATCGCCACGCATTTGGTGAGATGGATCACCGCCGCCTTGGCCGCACCGTAGACCATCGAGGACGAGAAGCCGGCGAGACGGCCGGCGATGCTGCCATTGTTGATGATGCTGCCAAATCCCTGCTTCTTCATGTGGGGTGCGGCGTGTTTCATGCCGAGCATGACGCTGCGCAGCAGGGTCGCCATCGCCGCATCGAAGCGCTCGACCTCGAGGCCTTCGATGCCGCCAGTCTGCGCCGGGCCGCCGGCATTGTTGAACAGGCAGTCGATGCGGCCGAATTTTTCGATCGCGAGCGCGATCAACGCCTGCATCTGCGCTTCCGCCGTCACATCCGTCTGGCGGAAGACGCAATTCGACCCGAGCTGCTTCGCCAGCGCCTCGCCTTCCGGTACACGCCGCCCCGCGATCACAATTTTGGCACCTTCGGCAACGAAGACTTCTGCAGTCCGCAACCCGATCCCGCTCGTCGCGCCCGTGATCACCGCGACCTTGCCATCCAGCCTGCCCATGGAATGTCCCTGTTTTCGAACCCCTTGACGCCAAATGGCGGACACCGATCGACGACGGCGCCGCGACGGTCGGCGCCGCAGCAGGCACTATTCCTGCCGGCTTCCGACAAGGCAAGCTTTGCTTGGGGCCGGCGACATGCGTAACATTCCTGGCGACCGCTCGATTGTCGAACGCATATCGCGACCGGACTGCGCATGGCGAAGCTGATCGACGAATTCCGCAAGGGCTGGCAGGGCGTGGCACCGCCATCGCTCGGCCTCAGCCTTGCGTTTGCGGTCGCCTGCCTGCTGGTTGCGACGCTGGCGCGCTGGGCTCTCGCCCATGTGCGGCCCGACGTCTATTTCACGCCGTATTTCCCGGCCGTGTTCTTTGCGGCCGCGTTCGGCGGCTTCCGCATCGGCATCATCACGGCGCTGGTCGGCGGTGTGCTCGGCGTCGTCGTGAACTTTGGCGATGCGCTTGCCGATAACGCGCGATTCGCCCTGCTGGCACTCTATTGGGCGGTCTGCGCGCTCACCATCTGGGGCGTCGAGCACTATCGCTCGCTCCTCGTCGAGCAGCGCCGGATTTCCAGGCGCCTGATCGAGGAAGAAGACTACCGCAAGCTGCTGGTCGACGAACTCCAGCACCGGCTGAAGAACAAGCTGTCGACAGTGCATGCCGTGCTGCATCAGGTGCTGCACGATCAGCCGCAAATCTGGGCCCGGATCGATCCGCGGCTGCGGTCGCTTGCAGCGACCGACGATTTGATTTCGCGGATCGACAAGGCCGGCTGCGACATCCGCGACCTGCTGATCTCCGAGCTCGGCCCTTACGGCCATGTCCGCTTCACGCTCAACGGCGACCGGCTGTTCCTGCCGCCGAAGCTTGCGGTCACGCTGTCCCTGATGTTTCACGAGCTCGCCACCAACGCAGGCAAATATGGCGCGTTCTCCGCGCCGCGCGGATTGTTGCAGGTGTCATGGACCGTCAGCGACGACCGTCTGACCGTGACCTGGGATGAAACCGAGGGCCCGAGTGTCGACAAGATCTCCGAGCCGGGTTTCGGCACCAAGCTGTTGAAGTCGGCGCTGTCGGCCTTCGATGGCAAGACGGAGGTCTCCTATCTCAGGACCGGACTTCATTGCACCATGCAATGCCGTATTCCCAAGGACGGTTAGACACGGCGCAAACCAAAGCCGCTCGCGCGCGTCGTTCGACTTTTCGCCGGACGCGTTGACGCCCCGTTAATGACGATGGGCTGCGCGCGTCGCATCGCCGCAAAACACCACCGTAATTCTCCGGGCCCCTTAACCAAACTTAAGAGGGAACCGTGCAAGATCGCGCCCATTGCAAAGGCGCGCTGAAACAACAAGATTCATGACTTCTATGAACGACAACAAATATTCCGGCGCGAGCGAAGCCGAACTCGGATTCCTCAAGGAAATCGTTAGAATGCTGCCTGCCGGCCTGACCGTGCAGGACGCGCGAGGCGAACTTCTCCTGGTCAACGATGTCGCGGCCGCCCAGCTCGGCATGGACGGCAGCCGCCCCTCGCGCGATCTCGCGCCGCGCCAGAAAGCCTGCCGGCAGGCCCTGAGCTCCGGTCAGGCGGTGGTCGCCGAGGAAGCGCTCCACGACGGAGCCGCACGCCAGGTGCTGCTGACCACCCATCGTCCGATCCGCCTTGACGGACGTGAGCTGCTGATCTCGGCCTCCTCCGACATCACCGAGCAGAAGAATTTCGAGGACCAGCTGTTCCGCTCGGCCTATTTCGATGAGCTGACCGGCCTGCCCTCGCGGCGGGTGATCGAACATCGCGCCACCAGCCTGCTCGCGCAGGGTCGCGCCGGCGAGCGCTTTGCGCTCGCCTTTCTCGACGTCGACAATTTCAAGCACATCAACGACTATTACGGTCACACCGTGGGCGATGCCCTGCTGGTCGAACTGTCGAAGCGGCTTGGACGCGGCCTGCGCGATTCGGACATGCTGTCGCGCATCTCCGGCGACGAATTTCTGCTGCTGCTGTCGCCGATCAAGAATCAGGAGGAAGTCGCCGAATTCATGCAATCGACGCTGGAGCGGCTGACAGCGCCGTTCTTCATCGACAATTCGGAAGTGTTCGCCTCAACCTCCGTCGGCATCAGCCTGTACCCCGATCACGGAAGCAGCTTCGAGACACTGCGCCAGAACGCCGACATCGCGATGTACCGCATCAAGAACGACGGCAAGGGATCGGCGGCCTTCTTCGACTCCAGCATGGAGCGCGAGGCGCTGGCGCGGATGAAAATCGAGCAGTCGCTGCGGCAGGCCATCCTGGAGAAGCGCTTCTGCTGCGCCTTCCAGTCCAAGGTCGACATCCGCACGCAGGAGGTGAAGGGCATCGAGGCCCTGGTTCGGCTGCGCGACGACGAGGGCGTGATCCAGGCGCCGGGCTCGTTCATCAATCTTGCCACCGAACTCGGGCTGATCGACGAGCTGACCCATCTCGTGCTCGCCGAGATCGTCAAGTCGATCGACCTGATCAACGAGACGTTCGGTGCGGAAGCGACCATCAGCATCAACGTCGCGGCCAAGCAGGCCGGCAACCCCGAATTCATGCGCAGCTTTGCCCAGGCGCTCGACGACACCAGCTTTCCGCAGCGCTTCATGATCGAGGTTACGGAAGACGCCTTCGTCGCCAAGAATCATTTCCAGGCCGAGATCCTGCCGATGTTCCGCAAGCTCGGCGTCGCCATCTCGATCGACGATTTCGGCACCGGCTATTCCTCACTGTCGGCGCTGGCCGACATCACCGCGGACGAGATCAAGATCGACCGCTCCTTCATTACCGATATCCATAAGCGCCCACGCAACCAGGGAATCCTGCGCGCGATCGAATCCCTGAGCGAAGCGCTCGGCATGACCGTGATCGCCGAAGGCATCGAATCCTACGAGGAGCTCGCCTACCTGCAGGCTGCGACCAAGATCCGCTACGCGCAGGGCTATTATTTCTCCCGGCCGATCTTCCTGGAGGAGCTGAAGCTCGCAACGCCGATCTCCAGCGAAGCACGCGCCAGTGTCACAAACCGCTCGACGCAACAGAACCGGCAGGGCTATTCCCGGGCGAACGGATACCGGCGGTAACCCCGCGCCTTTGGTTACTTTGCAAAGCCTGAGCAGCCCGTTCCGGGGGTGAGGTCAACAATTGCATCTGCCGATTTCCTCGGCGGAAGCGATCCGGCGCGGCCGGGCCGGGACAATGTCACACATGCCCGTCGCGTGGTCCGCCGGAAGGTGGAATTGCAATGTCCGCACGGTTGTGCAAATCGCTATGACCAAAGCATTTCATCAGGAGGGACCACCGTGCGTCGATCACTCGTCATGGCAACCACCATCCTCGCCCTCGCCGCGGGCACCTCCGCACAGGCCGACGATCTCAAGGTCGCGCTGATCTATGGCAAGACCGGCCCGCTCGAAGCCTATGCCAAGCAGACCGAGACCGGCCTGCAGATGGGTTTTGAATACGCCACCAAGGGCACCATGACGCTCGACGGGCGCAAGATCGTCATCATCACCAAGGACGACCAGGGCAAGCCCGATCTCTCCAAGGCCGCGCTCGCGGAAGCCTATCAGGACGACAAGGCCGACATCGCGATCGGCACGACCTCGTCGGCCGCGGCACTCGCGATCCTGCCGGTCGCCGAGGAGAACAAGAAGATCCTGATCGTGGAGCCCGCGGTCGCGGATCAGATTACCGGCGAGAAGTGGAATCGCTACATCTTCCGCACCGCGCGCAACTCGTCGCAAGACGCGATCTCGAACGCGGTCGCGATCGGCAAGCAGGGCGTCACCGTCGCAACGCTGGCGCAGGACTACGCCTTCGGCCGCGACGGCGTCGCCGCCTTCAAGGCGGCGCTCGGCAAGACCGGCGCGACGCTCGCCGCCGAAGAATATGCCCCGACCTCGACCACCGACTTCACCGCGGTCGGCCAGCGCCTGTTCGACGCGCTAAAGGACAAGCCGGGCCGCAAGGTGATCTGGGTGATCTGGGCCGGCGCCGGCAATCCGCTGGCGAAACTCCAGGACATGGATCCGAAGCGCTACGGCATCGAGCTGTCCACCGGCGGCAACATCCTGCCGGCGCTCGCCGCCTATAAGGGCCTGCCCGGCATGGAAGGCGCGACCTATTATTTCTACGCGATCCCGAAGAACCCTGTGAATGACTGGTTCGTCGCCGAGCACCAGAAGCGCTTCAACGCGCCGCCGGACTTCTTCACCGCGGGCGGTTTCGCCGCCGCGATGTCTGTCGTGGCCGCCGTCACCAAGGCGAAGTCGACCGACACCGAGAAGCTGATCACGGCCATGGAAGGCCTGGAGTTCGACACGCCGAAGGGCAAGATGATGTTCCGCAAGGAAGACCATCAGGCGCTCCAGAGCATGTATCACTTCAAGGTCAGGGTCGATCCGAATGTCGCCTGGGCCGTGCTCGAGCCGGTGCGCGAGCTGAAGATCGAGGACATGGACGTTCCGATCAAGAACAAGCGCTGATCTTTCTTCCTTCACCTCCCCCGCTTGCGAGGGCTTTGCTTAATTGGCCGAGCGGGAGTGAGGCTCGATATGGGGTATTTTTTTGTGCGGCCTCGG
>NZ_JBVVPQ010000018.1:0-128868 GCF_055811695.1 Bradyrhizobium sp. MI1.3
AAGATCGCCCCTCAAGGATGAGCCGGGATGAGCGACACATACGCCAAAACCGAATTTCGGTAAAGTGGAATATTTTTTCAAGAGAGGATTGACGCACCCGCGACACAGGTCGCGCAATGAGACGCCTCGCGCAGAAGCAACAAGGGGCAGTGCAAAACACCGCCCCTTGGCGCGAAACGAGACTGCGGCGAGGACAGGCGCCTAATACGGCTGATAATAGCCACGCGGACCATAGTAGGGACCGCCGCCGTAATATCCCTGGCCGCCGTAGTAAGGACCGGGGCCGTAATTATAGCGGTCCTCGTAGTACTCTTGGCGCCTGCTCTCTGCGATCGCGCCGCCGATCAGACCTGCCGCCACGCCCATGAAGGCGAGGCCTGCAGCGTTCGGACCTCGTCGATAGTAGCGGTGGCGGCGAGCGGCGCTGAAATCGGTGGCAGCCGGAGCGGCCGGGCCCGCGGCAGCGGCCTTGCTGGGTGCGGGCGAGTTGGCAGCCGAAGGCGTGACAGAGGCCGCAATCAGAACAAGACTTGCGAAAGCTGCCAACGCAACGTTGCGGCCGGCTGCAGAAATCATCGGTCCCTTATTCATCTTGACCTTCCCTGTTCTCGCTCAAAGCGACATCATCAAACAAGATTTAATGCGCAAGCTACTGAAATGGTTTCGTGATCGCGGCAATCTGCCACGCTTTGAACGATTGTAAACCGAACGACCAGATCCAGCTTGAACCATCCAACATGAGCGGATAATGAACAGCCGCACCGTTTTTCGGTCGCCGTAAGCGTTTTACGTGAACCAACGCATCAACCGACGCCGTCGGGATCGATGCCATTCTTGGGTTCACCGTGACTGACGCGTCCTATTCCAAAGAGAAACCAGATGATTGCGGTTCGCAAACTGCCGGCGCGCTATGCGCCGATCGTGATGCCATTTGTGCTGTCCGTCCTCATGACGGCCGTGGTGTCGATCATTTCCACCCTTCGAAGCCTCGGCGCAACGCCGGCGTTCCTCGCGACCTGGCCGGGCGCCTGGGCGCTGTCATGGCTCGTCGCCTTTCCGACGCTGCTGATGGTGCTGCCGCTGGTCCGCCGGATCGTGGCGGGCGTCGTTGCGGCTCCCGCCCAACCGAGCCGATAGCAGGCGCGGACGGCGGCGCGTGACGCACGCCGTCCCGCTTCCGCGTGACTTTACGACAGCGCCCCCAGCACGCCGCGCGTTGCCTTGTCGATCTCCTCGACATAGCGGCGGCGGGCGAAGGTCTCGGTGAGGAAGCCGACCACTTTGCGGCTGTCGGTGGAATCGACGACTGCCAGCATCTCGGCTTCCGCCTCGTCGAACACCGCCATGGCCGACTTCACGTTCATTTCGGGGATCAGCACGATCTCGGTCAGGCGCGCGAGCTCGATCACCTGGATTTCGTCGGCGATGGTGTCGAGATCGCCGGAGAACAGGTCGGGCAGCAGGACGAGACCGACATATTCGTCCGCATTGTTGACGATGACGATCCCGGGCCGCGAGCCCAGCGCGAATTCGCGGCGGACCGCGGCGATCGTCGTGGTCGACGGCACCTTGCCGACATCGGAGCGCATCAGCCGCTCGACGGTGAGGTTGCGCAGCCAGCCGACGTCGTTGGCGCTACGAATGGTCTCGCCGCGCAGATGCAGGCGCCAGGTCGAGAAGGAGTGTCCGAACATGAAGCGGACGCAGATCGAGGTGACGATGCAGCCGGCGAGCACCACGGCGGTGACGTCGACGTTGCGGGTCATCTCGAGCACGAGGAACGACATGGTCAAGGGACCGCCGACGATGGCGACGCCGAGCGTCGCCATGCCCGTGAGCATCGCGACCAGCGGATCGATCACGAAGTTCGGGCTGATCAAGAGCAGCACCGCCGAAAAGAACTTTCCGATCAGGCTGCCGACGAACAGCGAGGCAAAGAACAGCCCGCCGCGGAAGCCGGAGGCGAGCGAGATCAGGCAGGCCGTCACCTTCAAGGCGATGATCAGCGCGATCAGGCCGATCGTCATGTCGTGAAAGAGATCAAGCACCATCGCGCCGTGGCCGGCCGCCAGCACCTGCGGCGTGACAATCGCAAAGCCTCCGACGATGAGGCCGCCGATCACCGGGCGCAGCCAGACCGGCAGCCATTTGAACAGGCGCTCGAACACCGAGGACGAGCGCATCACGGCGATGCCGACGCCGCTGGTGACGAGCGCGAGCCCGATCAGCGCCAGATATTGCTCGACGCCGACGGCGCTGACCTTGGGTATTTCGAGCGAGTATGGCGCGCCGCCGAGCCATTGCGCGGTCAGTGCACCCGCGAGCGAGGCGGCGAGGATTGGCGCAGCGCTGCCGACCGAATAGACGCCGACGATCAGCTCGCAGGCGTAGAAGGCGCCGGTGATCGGCGCACCGAAGGCGGCCGCGATCGCCGCAGCGGCACCGCAGCCGACGATCAGGCGCAGATCGTTGCGGCGCAGATTGAAGAACTTGCCGAGCAGCGAGGCGATGCCCGAGCCGATCTGGGTATAGCCGGCTTCGAGGCCGACGGAGGCGCCGCAGCCGTTCGAGATCAAGGTCTGGCTCGACACCACCACGCTGTCGCGCATCGACAGATTGCCGCCACGCAGCGCGTTCGCCTCGATCGGATCGACCGCGCTGGAGAGCTTGAGCCTTCGCCGCCACCACTCCATGATCCCGAGCGCCAATCCGCCCAGCGCGGGCGCGATCAACGCGGCCCAGGGACTGACGCTGGTATTGGCGGACAGGCGAACGTCGATGGGAATGCCGTAGATCACCATATGGGCAATCTGCGCAATCTCGGCCATCAGCGTCACGATGGCGCCGGCGAGCGTGCCGATCACCAGCGCCAGCGGGATCAGATAGAATTCGTTGCTGCGCAGCAGCGCCCGCAGCCGAACCATGACGCGGTTCGTCCCCTTGCGGTCGGCGAGATGTCTGATCCGCAGGAACACTTTTGGCCCGCCCTACCCTTCCGACATGCCGTAACCGGACATGCGCTGGCGGACCCGCTCGATCTCGGCACTCGACAGCAGCGGCGGCTCTCCGATCTGGAGACAGCCGTGATATTGCCGCGCCAGCGTCTCGACCTCGACGGCGAGCCACATCGCCTTGTCCAACGACTTGCCGATCGCGATCATGCCGTGATGGTCGAGCAGGCAGGCAAGCCGGCCCTCCAGCGCCCGCACTGCATGTTCGGACAGCTCCGCCGTTCCGAAGGTGGCATAGGGCGCGCAGCGGATGCTGTCGCCGCCGGCGGCTGCGATCATGTAGTGCACGGGCGGGATCTCCAGGCCCATGATCGCCAGGATGGTGCAATAGGTCGGATGGGCGTGGACGACGGCGTTGACGTCTGGCCGGGCCTTCAGGATGTCGAGGTGGAAGCGCCACTCGCTTGACGGCTTCTGATCGGGCGCGTGCGAGCCGTCCATCGCCATGAACACGATCTGGTCCGGCGTCATGGCGTCGTAGGGCACGCTGGTCGGGGTGACCAGAAGCCCGTCCACATGCCGGACGCTGATATTGCCCGAGGTGCCCTGGTTGATGCCGAGCGCGTTCATGCGGCGGCAGGCGCCGATGATGGCCTGTCTCTTGTCGAGCTCGTCCGCTGTCATCGACATCTCGATTTCCTGACGATGGGCGCCTGTCAGACGGGGAGTACGTCAAGCATTATGGCAGCGCAAGAGAAAGCGGACCGGATCGCGCGCGATCGCGCCAGCCGCCTCATGGCATCATGAAATAAACATGAAAATCAACGCATTAACAGATTGTCGCAGCTCTACGGCAAGCTCGCCCGGACGGCCGCGATGCCGTTGATCACGAACTGCACCGAATAGGCCGCGAGCAGCATGCCGAGCACGCGCTAGAGGACGGCGTTGCCGGTGCGCCCAAGGCTCCGCGCGATCATATTCGCGGAGACAAAGCAGAGCATGCAAAGCAGGCACACGGAGAGCACGACCGCGATGATGATCGCGAGCCTCGGCCCGTAGCCGGCATCGCCCGTCAGGAGCAGCGTGGTCGCGATCGCGCCAGGACCGGCCATCATCGGGATCGCCAGCGGGAATACCGCGACGTCGGAGGCATGCTCGGAGCTTGCCTTGTCGGCCTCGCGGGCCTCGCGATGCGGACGGTCGCCGAAGATCATCTGGTAGGACACGCCGAACAGCAGCAGTCCGCCGGCGATCTGGAAGGCGGGGATGCCGATCCCGAGCTGGCGCAGCAGCCAGTTTCCAATCAGGGCGATCACCACCAGGATCGACGCCGCAATCAGTGGCGCGCGCAGCGCGATGGTGCGTTTGGTTTTGTCGGGCATGCCTCCGGTCGCGGCGAGGAAGGCCGGCGCAAGGCCCACGGGATCGACCACGAGCAGCAGCGTCACGAACGCAGACAAGGTGAAGTCGATCATGTCTCGGTGGGCTCCCTGGACGCAGGAACGATGGCTGGCGGACTGACTTAGCCCGGCAGAACCGCTTTGAAAATCACCGGAGATGCACAATGAGCGACAGTGGAATTGGAATGTTGCTGGGTCACCTTTCGGGCAACCTGCTCTGGCTCTGGTTCATCGGAGCCTTCGTGCTCGGTGCGGTCCTGGTCTACGGCGTGGCGAAGGCGGGGCGCCTGCGGCGCCGCGAGCGCGCACAGCTCGACCGCAACACCGAGGCGCGGCAGCGGCAGGAAGATCCCTACAAGCGTCCGACCTGAGCGCAGGTTGCCGTTTGGAACTTTCGTTCTCCGAAAGCTTTTGATCGCCTGAGGATTGCGGAAGGCGATGCCTTCGCGTGTCACCTCAAGAGGAGGATGTATGGCCAAGAAAGCAAAGAAGCGCACGACCAAGAAATCGTCGACGGGCCGCGCCCGTCAGGCGCCGAAGATGTTGAGCGACCTGTTTCTCGAGACGCTCAAGGACATCTATTTCGCCGAGAACAAGATCATCAAGACCTTGCCCAAGATGGCCAAGGCCGCCAACTCGAAGGAGCTCGCGGCGGCTTTCAACAAGCATCTGCGCGAGACCCAGGGCCAGGTCAAACGTCTCGACCAGATCTTCAAGATGCTGGGCAAGCCGGCCCGCGGCAAGCCTTGCGAAGCGATCAACGGCATCACCGACGAAGGCGCCGAGATCATGAAGGAGTTCAAGAACGCTCCTGCGCTCGACGCCGGCCTGCTCGCAGCCGCGCAGGCGGTCGAGCATTACGAAATCTCCCGCTACGGCACGCTGCGCACCTGGGCCGAGGAGCTCGGCATGCAGGACGCGGCAAAGCTGCTGCAGGCGACGCTGGACGAGGAAGAGGCGACCGATCACACCCTGACCGAGCTCGCCACCTCCGTGATCAACCTCGAGGCGGAAGAGGAATACCGCCAGGCGGCCTGAGCCCCACGTGGCGTGACGACGAAACGCCGCGGCCGGAAGGCCGCGGCGCTTGTGTTTTCGGATCGCACGATCCGCATGGCACCTGCGCGCCGCCGGGCTGGAATTCTCGGGAACTGGCCCCATATTCAGCGTTCCCCACCGCCGAGCCCGCATCATGCAACCCAAAAATCCCCTCGACTGGATGCTGTCCGAAGCCCTGGACTCGCTGACCCGCGCCGAACGGCTGCGCCAGCAGTTCGGCCGCCAGGAAGCGTGCTGGGAGCCACCGATCGACGTGCTCGAAACCGAGCATGAGCTTCTGATCTTGGTCGCGCTTCCGGGTGTCAATCCCGACAATGTCGAGACTGTCATCCATGACGGCGTGCTCGTCATCTCCGGCCAGCGCACCCTTCCGCCGGAGCTTCGCAACGCCCGCATCCACCGGCTCGAACTGCCGCAGGGGCGTTTTGAGCGCCGCATTGCATTGCCCGTTGGCCGCTACGCCATCAGCCGCTTCGTGATGGACGGCTGCGTCGCGCTGCGCCTCGCCAAATCCTGAGGTCGATCATGGCCACCGAACCAATGAATACCGCACCGACCAATCCCCAGAGCAATTCCGACGTGAAGATTCCCGAAGACGCGCTGATCATCATCCCGGTGCGCGAGATGGTGCTGTTCCCCGGCGCCATCGCGCCGATCGCGATCGCGCGGCCGAAGTCGGTCGCTGCCGCGCAGCAGGCGCTGCGCGAGCAGCGGCCGGTCGGCATCGTCCTGCAACGCAGCCCCGAGACCGAGGAGCCCGGACCGGACGACCTCTATCGGGTCGCGACCATCGCCAACATCGTGCGCTACATCACCGCACCCGACGGCACCCATCACATCGTCTGCCAGGGCGTGCAGCGCGCGCGCATCCTCGACTTCCTGCCCGGGACGCCGTTCCCGGCCGCGCGGATCCAGCAGATTCCGGAGCCGACCACGAGCACGCCCGAGATCGAGGCCCGCGGGCTCAACCTGCAGCGTCAGGCCATCGAGGCGATCGAGCTGCTGCCGCAGGCGCCGCCCGAGCTGATCGCGATGTTCCAGGGCACCACCGCGCCCGGCGCGCTGGCGGACCTGGCGACCTCGTTCATGGACATCAAGCCGCAGGACAAGCAGGAGGTGTTGGAGACCATCGACCTCGCTCTGCGTGTCGAGAAGGTGTCGAAGCATCTGGCCGAACGGCTGGAGGTGCTGCGCATCAGCAACGAGATCGGCCAGCAGACCCGCGCCAGCTTCGACGAACGGCAGCGCGAGGCGATCCTGCGCGAGCAGATGGCGACCATTCAGCGCCAGCTCGGCGAAGGCGACGGCAAGGCGGCCGAGGTCGCCGAGCTGACCGCTGCCATCGCCAAGGCCAACATGCCGCCCGAGGCCGACGCGCATGCGAAGAAGGAGCTGCGCCGCTACGAGCGCATGCCGGAGGCCGCCGGCGAGGCCGGCATGGTCCGCACTTACCTGGACTGGCTGATCGAGCTGCCGTGGGCGCTGCCCGCGGAGAAGCCGATCGACATCAAGGAAGCGCGCCGCATCCTCGATGCCGATCACTTTGGCCTGGAGAAGATCAAGAGCCGGATCATCGAATATCTGGCGGTGCGCAAGCTGGCGCCGCAGGGCAAGGCGCCGATCCTGTGCTTCGTCGGACCGCCCGGCGTCGGCAAGACCTCGCTCGGTCAATCCATCGCACGCGCGATGGACCGTCCCTTCGTGCGCGTCAGCCTCGGCGGCGTGCATGACGAGGCCGAGATCCGCGGCCATCGGCGCACCTATATCGGCGCGCTGCCCGGCAACATCATCCAGGGCATCAAGAAGGCGGGCACCCGGAACTGCGTCATGATGCTGGACGAGATCGACAAGATGGGTCGCGGCGTGCAGGGCGATCCTTCCGCCGCGATGCTGGAGGTGCTCGACCCCGAGCAGAACGGGACGTTCCGGGACAATTATTTGGGCGTGCCCTTCGACCTGTCACGCGTGGTGTTCATCGCGACCGCCAACATGCTGGACCAGATCCCGGGTCCGCTGCTGGATCGCATGGAGCTGATCAGCCTCACCGGCTACACCCAGGAAGAGAAACTGGAGATCGCGAAGCGCTATCTGGTGCGGCGGCAGCTCGAGGCCAACGGCTTGACGGCCGAGCAGGCCGAGATCGAGCCGGAGGCGCTGAAGCTGGTGGTCAACGGCTACACGCGCGAAGCCGGCGTGCGTAACCTCGAGCGTGAGATCGGCAAGCTGTTCCGGCATGCCGCGGTGCAGGTCGCCGAGGGCACCGCCGTAAGGGTCGTCGTGACGCCGAAGGACATCGGCACCGTGCTCGGTCAGCCGCGCTTCGAAGGCGAGATCGCGCAGCGCACCAGCATTCCGGGCGTCGCCACCGGCCTGGCCTGGACGCCGGTCGGCGGCGACATCCTGTTCATCGAGGCCTCGCGGGTATCCGGCCGCGGCGGCATGATCCTGACCGGCCAGCTCGGCGAGGTCATGCGCGAGAGCGTGCAGGCTGCGATGACGCTGGTGAAGAGCAAGGCCACGCAGCTCGGGATCGATCCGCAGCTGTTCGAAAAGAGCGACATCCACGTTCACGTGCCCGCAGGCGCGACCCCGAAGGACGGGCCGAGCGCGGGCGTTGCGATGTTCACGGCGCTGACGTCTCTGCTCACCAATCGCACGGTGCGCAGCGACACCGCCATGACCGGCGAGATCTCGCTCCGCGGCCTGGTGCTGCCGGTCGGTGGCATCAAGGAGAAAGTGGTGGCGGCTGCGGCCGCGGGGCTGAAGCGGGTGATGCTGCCGGCGCGCAACAAGCGGGACTACGACGACATCCCGAAGAGCGCGCGGGACAACCTCGAATTCATCTGGCTGGAGCGCGTCGACGAAGCCATCGCCGCGGCGCTCGAGCCGGCCGAGGCCCAAGCCGATGCCAAGGTCGAAGCGGCGGAGTGAATGTGATGAAGAAACTGCTGGAAAGAGCGAAGCGATCGCGGCAGGCGCAGCGGCTGCGGCAGTTGCTCGATCGCGCCATCGACGGGGTTCGCGATGCGCTGGCGGCATCAGGACCGCGGCTTCAGCCGGTCCCGGTCCGCGCGAAGCGCCGCAAGGGTTGAGCCCTCCGTCTCAAGTCCTCGCGACAGCCCCGAACAAAAGGCCCCCTCCTACGGGAGGGGGCCTTTGCGTTGCTAGCCCACGGCGTCCTTGGCGGCCTTGACCGGGCGGGCGCGGACGATCTTGCGGGCCGGCTTGGCCTTGAACATCATCTCTTCGCCCGTGAACGGGTTGGTGCCCTTGCGTGCCTTGGTCGCGGGCTTCTTGATGACCACGAACTTGGCGAAGCCCGGTACCAGGAACAGCCCGTTCTTCTTGAGCTCCTTGTGGCCGACGTCGGTCAGCGTCTCCATGACGCTCTTGACGTCACGCTTGGAAAGCTCGGTGGTGGTCGCGATCTTTTCGATCAGCTGCGATTTCGACATTTGGGTGGCCATCGTGTCTCCTCTGATTCGTTGACGGCTGCATATTAGACCAACCGGTGAAGGCCTATAGCCTTCTGCACAGTTTTGTCGGGGTTTTACGGGCTTTTTTGGCCCTCTGTGGCAAAAAACCCTGCTTTTTAGCCACTTCCGGAGCGGGAGAAGCCTCAGGCAGCGGATTTTACCTTGTTTCAAAGGCCCGCACGCAGCCTTGCTAAAGCTGATTCGATGCTTTCGACAAGCGACGACCGGCCTCTTTGTCGGAGTCCGGTCGCGATTCACCCTGGAAAATAAGCCTAGATCGTCGTGATGCGGCGATCGCGGGGACTTTTTTCCCTTATCTTTACAGAGCGCGACGAGCTTCGCTCGCGCTAGATACGTTCGATGATGACGGCCGGGGCCATGCCACCGGCCGCGCACATGGTGACGAGACCGCGCTTCAAGTCGCGCCGTTCGAGCTCGTCGAGCACGGTGCCGATCAGGATCGAGCCGGTGGCGCCGATGGGATGGCCGAGTGCGATCGAGCCGCCATTGACGTTGACCTTGGCGCGATCGAGCTTGAGGTCGCGGATGTATTTTTCCGCAACCACGGCAAAGGCCTCGTTGATCTCGAACAGGTCGATGTCGTCGATGGTCAGCCCCGCTTTCGCCAGCACCTTGCGCGTCGCCGGCACCGGCGCGTTCAGCATCAGCGTCGGCGAGTCCCCCATGTTGGCCATCGCAACCACGCGGGCGCGCGGCTTGAGCCCATGCGCCTTCGCGTAAGCAGGCGACGCCAGAAGGATCGCGGCCGCGCCGTCGACGACGCCGGACGAATTGCCGGCGTGGTGCATGAAGTCGATCTCGAGGTCGGGGTACTTCTGCAGGATCAGGCCGCGATAGGTCGTGCCCTTGTCGTCGAGCGCATGGTCGGCGACCGCAGGGAATGCCGGCTTCAACGCGCTCAGCCCTTCCATCGTGGTCTGCGGCCGCGGATATTCTTCATGGTCGAGCGCGAGGCTGCCATCCTCGCGATGCACCGGCACGAGGCTGTTCTTGAAGTGGCCGTTCGCGATCGCGTGCGCGGCGCGCTTCTGGCTTTCGAGGCCGAGCGCGTCGACGTCCCTTCGCGTGATGCCTTCCAGCGTTGCGATCGCGTCGGCGCAAACGCCCTGATGCGACTGCGGATGCCGCGCACGCAGGCGCAGATTGCCGTTGTCCATCATCATCGGACCGCCGCCGCGCCGGCCTTCCATCGACATCATCTCGCAGCCGCCGGCGACGACGAGGTCTTCCGCGCCCGCCATGATCGAGCTTGCAGCCATGTTGACGCTGGTGATGCCGCTTCCACAAAAGCGATCCAGCGTCACGGCGCTGGCGCGCACGTCGTAGCCGGCGTCCAGCGCCGACATGCGGCCGAGATCGCCGCCTTGCGTTGCGACCTGTGCGCTGCAGCCCCAGATGATGTCGTCAACGTCGCCGGTGTCGATGCCGGTGCGCGCCGCGAGCGCGCGCAGCACGGTTGCTCCCAGCTGCTGCGGATGAATGCCCGAGAGCGCCCCCTTGCCAGGCTTGCCGACGCCCCGCGGAGTTCGGCAGGCATCAATGATAAGTGCGTCGGTCATTGGCGTTTCCTCTTTTTGAATGGTTAGAGGCGTTTTGAATCAGGAGGCGAAGGGAGTCAATGCACGCTGGCGGAACCCCTCACCCTGTCTCCTCAGCGCGAGCCAAGCTTGTCGCGCCCCAGCAAGAACGGGGCGCGGGAGAGCAATCACACCCCCGCCGCGTTCTTCGCGATCACGTTGCGATAGAAGCTGGCGCTGAGTTTCGGCGTGCGCACCTGCGTGTCGAAATTGACGTGGTAGAGCCCAAAGCGCTTGTTGAGCCCGAACACCCATTCAAAATTGTCCATCAAGCTCCAGAGGAAGTAGCCGCGCACCGGCACGCCTTCGGCGGTGGCGCGCTGGAGCTGGGCGAGGTAGTTGCGCAAATACATGATGCGGTCGGTGTCGTAGATCTTGCCGTCAGGCGTCACGACGTCGTCGCCGGAGGTGCCGTTCTCGCTGATATAGATCGCGTCCGTCTTCCAGATCTTCGCCGCCAGCTTCGGCACCCAGTAGATCGTCTCGGGACCGATGCGCAGCCAGTCCGAATTCATGTGCGGGAACGATTTCGGGATCGGCAGCGGCATGAAGCCCGCGCCCTGGTCGGAGGCCACCACGTAGTTCTGCGGCGCGTAGATGTTGAGGCCGAGGAAATCGACCGGCGAGGAGATGATCTTCAGCTCCGCATCGGTGTATTTCGGCGCGTCGCGCCCGGCGAACTTCAGGAAGGCGTCGGTGTACTGGCCCGTCATGATGACGTTGAGATAGCCGGCGTTCATTTCGCGCAGCGCGATCTCGGCGGCACGGACGTTCTCCGGTGTGTCGATCGCGGGGGCGCAGGCATCGATGTTCTCGGCCGGCCCCACCCTGATGCCGCGGCGGCCATGGGCGCGTACCGCCTGCACCGCGAGCCCGTGTGCGAGCGCGCTGTTGTGCCTGATCTGGTTGACCTCGGCTTGCGGCAGCGTCACGCCGGGCGCGTCGATGCCGATGCCGTAGCCGAAATGGACGAACCGACCGCTCTCGTTCAGTGTAAAGACGTTCTTGACGCGATCGGTCAGGTGCGCGGCAACATAGGCCGCGTAATCGCCGAATATCTTGCAGGTCTCCGTCGAGCGCCAGCCGCCAAACCGGTCCTGGAGCGATTGCGGCAGGTCCCAATGATAAAGCGTCAGCCACGGCTCGATGCCGTTCTTGAGGAGTTCGTCGACCAGGCGGTTGTAGAAGTCGAGTCCCTTCGGGTTGGGCTTGCCGTCGCCGTCCGGAAACAGCCGCGGCCAGGCCACCGAGAAGCGATAAGCCTTGCAGCCGAGCTCCTTGATGAGCGCGATGTCCTCCTTGTAGCGGTGATAGTGCTCGTTGGCGCGGTCGCCGCTGCTGCCGTCTTCGATCTTGCCGGGGATGCGGACGAACTTGTCCCAGATCGAGGCCCCTCGCCCGTCCTCGTTGACCGCGCCCTCGACCTGATAGGACGAGGTCGCGGTGCCCCAGACGAAGCCCGCCGGAAAGCCGTCCCCGCTCCGTGGCGGGGATGCGGGCTTGGCGTCCGCCCCCCCGAGAGGATTGGCGATTCCGGCTGCGGACAATCCCGCCAGCGTGGCGAACTGGCGACGCGAGACCTTGTCCGACATTGATAGTGCTCCGGGGCGATGCTCTTGCGGCGGCACCATGGCGAATCGCGGGTCGTTTGAGAAGCGGGCGAGCCGAGGGCTGAGGATGCAGAATTGCCGAATGCGACAAAGTTGTCCGAAAGGAGCCACGCCGATCGTCGGCCGAGCTACCCCAAAAGTCGAAATATCAGCCCCACCGTCATTCGAATTCCAGCCCAATCCGGCGAGGAAGTTATCAGTTCCCCTCGACAGGGGCCCGTAGGCTCACAGAATGCCATAAACCCCACGGAAATTACGACCAAAGTTCGCAAATATGGGATATGGTGCAACCATCGCTGCTCCGCTCTGGGCGATTGTCTGTCTGCACCGGTCAACCAAGAGAACGACTGACTTATGACGAGGTTCGACCGCATCATACTGTGGTAACCTCTTCCGCTGGACCAAGTGCCTGTCCTGCCAGGGATACAACGACTGACCCGCGTCAGAGTCACTGTGAATTCGAGGTAGATCTATGTCGTATGCCTACAAGCTGAATGAAGACGTTCGCCACCAGCCCCAAGGCCCACAAGGACGTGCCGCAACCGAGCCACCGATGATTTATACCATCGTCCAGCATATGCCCATCGAGGCCGATGGACGTCTCCGATACCGCATCAAGTGCAAGTCGGAGAAAATCGAGCGAGTCGTCACGGAAGATCAGCTTTCGTATTCGCAGTGAACTGCTCGATGACGGCGGCTCCCTCGCTCAGCGCGAGCGCTTCGGCAACTTTGGCAGCTTGTCGGGATTGAACGGCGGTATCTGCCGGGTTCGTTCTGGCGCGGGCGTCTGCTGTTCCGTCAGGATCAGCGTACCCTGGAGGATCATTCCCGGCACTTGCGCTGCCGTCGCCGTGTAGGTCGCGACCTTGCCCGGGCAGTTTCCCTCGATATCCAGCGTGAGCTCATCGTCGACGCCGAACACCGTTGCGCGTCCGTCGGTATGGCGCTTCGTCGACACGGTGGCGGTGAAGCGATCTCCGTCGACCTTGCAAGAGCCGTGATAGGTCATCAGGCTGTCGCAGCCCCAGATCTGTCCGTCTGCGACATGGACGATCCCGGTCCCCTGATCGAGCGGCGTCTTGTACCACGCCGCATAGGTGCCGTCCTTCAACATGGGAGCAGTCTCCCGGTATTCCCTCGCGCATCATCGACACGATCAGCGCTAACAAAGCGTTAATCGCGCGGCCCGTGCCAATCCGGACTATTCCTGCGCAGCTCGGCTTCGAGGTCTTCAATGATGCTGTGAAGCAGACACGCGGCAAGCGGATCGGTCACTTCGCGCTCCAAATGCCGGTAACGCGCGATCTGGAATTCCTGCTCTCTCAACTGGTGCTCTGTCATCGGACGGGCCCTCCGACGAACCGACGCAGAGACAGCCGAACAGTTTCGTTACAATTTTAGGATCATTCGCTATGGTTTCCGATCGGTAAAAGCAACGCGACGCCAAGCTTCGCCGGCGCAAGGGATCATCGGAGATTTCGAAAGGTCGATACGCCGACATGCGCCGCTGTTACGGCACGTCGCCACTTCTCCGATTCTCGCCGATGCTGTGCGGCTTGTTGAGGAAGAACTCCCGGTTACCGAGAGCCGCTTCCGCATACTGGTCGATCGCAACCTGGATGGCCTCGATGTGCATGCGGCACCAGCCCTCGAGGCAGGACAGGCGCCGCGCATGATGGAGAGCCTTCAGAAATTCCGGGGGCTCCTGCATGTCGGAAAAGTAGGTCGGCCTCTCCCCCTTCATGCCCGTGCCATCTCTCGCGGCGGCACCAGCCGGCGCTTCTCAACACCGACGCGCGATGGCATCGGCCGACGGCGGGGAACGAAGAGGCTGGCGACGACGATCGGGTCGGTGTCTCCGAGCGCGGCCCGCTCCTGAACGAGCCCGCTCATCACCGTGCGCATCTTCATGACTTCGCCTGCGACGAAGCTACAGTCCTCGTCTCTGTTGATCTGCTCATGCATGATGGCCTCGGCCTCACGCATGCTGACGCGCAACGCCCTGATGATCCTGCGGATTTCGTTGATGCGGTTGTCCATGGCTCGCTCCCTTGGCTGGACGAACAGCATAAGAACAAAACATGAACAATGAGTCAATCGGCTTGAGGTAGAACAGAGCCGGCGTGACACGCCGTTCCGGGCGGCGCCACCCCGGGCTTACCGAGCCAGATCAGAACGTCACCCGCATCCCCGCATAGAATGCGCGCGGCCTTGCCGGGCTGAGTGAGCGCGGGTCGCTGAACTCGGCGGCGCCATTGGTGAAGTTGGGCACGGCTTTGGTGTCGAAGAACTGTCCGTAGGTCGCATAGCGCTTGTCGAAGATATTGTCGATCTTGCCGTAGAGCTGGACGTTCTTGGTCACTTGGTAGGACGTGTGCAGGTTGAACACGGTATAGGACGGCAGCTTCGCATATTGGTTGGACTCGTCCCCAACCAGATATTGGCTGGAGACGAACAGCGCGTTGCCGCCGACTTTCCACACGTCGGTGACGGCATAGTCGACGCCGACCTTGACGCGATGGCGCGGGATCGCGGGGAGCTGGTTGCCGGGCAGCACCTGAATGGTTTCGGTGACAGTATCCCTGAACGGGCTTTCGGAACCGAGTGCGAAAGCGTCGAGATAGCGTGCGTCGACAAACGCGTAGCTCGCCTGAAACTGAAGCGTGGGCGACTTGATGTTGACCTCGGCTTCGAGCCCCTGACGCCTGGTCCGGCCGACGTTGGAGAAATAGCCGAAGCCGGTCCGGCCGACTGCGGGAACGGCGACGATATCGTCGACATTGGTAGCGCGGAAGCCGCCGATTTTCCAACCAAGCGTGCCGATGTTCAGCTCCCTGCTGCCGCGCAGGCCCGCTTCCACGGTCTTGGACACGACCTGCTTCAATGGCGGATCGGAGACGAGAAACGCGGCAATGAGACAGGGACGGGCTGGATCGGAGCAGCCGAGCTCGAGCGGCGTCGGAACGCGATTGGCCTCGGAATAGCCGGCATAGGCCGTCAGCTCCGGCGTGATCTTGTAGGTGCCGCCGATCACCGGATTGAAGCGGGTGAAGGTGTGATCGCCGTTGAGATCGGTCCCGAGCTGATCCTCCAGCGTGATGCGCGCCACGTTGAAGCGGCCGCCGCCGGTGACGGCGAAGGCGTCCGTGACATTGAACGTGTCCATTGCGTAGAGGCCGTTATATTGATTGACGGTCCGCAGCGAGACAGGGCCGGCAACGGTATCAGGTACGCCGGTCGGCCCCAGGAAGAGGCCGCCGCCGCTGACGACGTAGTTTTCTCCGATCGTACCGATTTCGGCGGTGGCGTTGTAGCGCGTGACACTGGCGTCATAGGTCGCGCCCATCACGAAGCGGTTGTCGTGGCCGAACAGCTGGTCGGTGTTGGTGGCCTGCCCCGACACGCCGAAGGTGGTCGAACGTATCGAGCTGCGGTCGATCTCGCCGAGGACGGTCCCGGACGCGAAAGGATTGGCAAGCGGCAGGCCGTTAACGCCGTTTGCCGGTGTGGCGCCGTCGCCGAAGCAAAGAAGGCCGGTGAGCCCCGGATCGGTGCATTCCTGCGCGTCGGTCGGATTGCCGTCGACGAGCTTCTGCTCGTACCTGCGCACATGCGCGGTGCCTTCGAGCGTCCAGGTCGGCGTCGCATCGACCTTGCCTGTCAAGTTGAGATAGCCGACGCGATTGGAAGTGGTCTGCGGGGTCGTGTAGGTCGCGCCCCAATATTTGTCGAGCAGCTCGGCGGGAACGGTGGCGTTGGCGCCGAAATCGTTCTTGGCGACGCCCATATTGGCGTGGAATTCGCTGTCGCCGGCCTTGTAGCCGACGTCGCCGTAGAAGCGCCGCACGTCGGATTGGGAGAAATTGCGGAAGCCGTTGTCGTGCAGGCCTTCGAGCGCGGCATAGACGCCGTAGTTCTTGTCAACCGTCTTGCCCCATTGCGCCGAGCCCTGGATGCGGCCGAACGAGCCGCCCATGAGATCAAGCTCCGCGCCCTGATAGGTGAAACCGTCCTTCATTTGCAAATTGATCGCGCCGCCTAGCGCGTTGAGGCCGAAGGCGGGATTGTTGGTCACGAGCGTCACCGACCGGATCGCCGCGGTCGGGATCAGGTCCCAGTTGACGGCATCGGAGAAGGCTTCGTTGATGCGAACGCCGTTCTGATACACCGCGAGGCCTTGCGGCGTGCCCGTCACGGGCGAAGCGACGAAGCCGCGGAATTCGACATTCGGCTGGAACGGATTGCCAGTGACCTCGGTGATGTTAACGCCGGCGATGTTGTCGCGAAGCGCGTCGGTGATGTTCAAGGAGCCGGTGCGCTTGATCTGGCTGGCGTCGACGGCGTTGATCGCCGACGGAACCTTGTCGACGTCAAGACCTCTGCCGGCACCCGGCGCGGTCGGGTAGACGTAAAGGCGCGTCTTGGGGCTGGCGGATGACGGTGCCCCGATGTGCGCGACCGGTCGCGATGACGCGGTGCGTCGCGCCGTTGACCGCGGCGGCGCCGTTACCTCGACAGGCGGCAAGTTCTGGACGTTAGTTTCTTCGTCCTGCGCGGCCCCCGCGGGGATCGCGAAGACGGAGAGCAGCGCGGTCGAAACCGAGGCCATCAACAAACGACGCTTGAACCAAATAGCTTTGAACCAAAGAGCCTTGCCCATCCGAGCCTTCCCATCCGTGACCACCGGCTGTTTTGATTTTCGCCGGTTGGTCGAGACGAGTGTAATCGGCAGGAACGCGTGCGCCAGCCACAAAAGGTCGGGCCGTATCCGCACCAATTTTCCCGACCAAATCGGGAATTTTTCCCGACGCGATCAGGCCGCTGCCGTCGGAACCAGGGCCTCTACGGTCAGACCGCCGTCACCCGAGACGACGTTCAGCGTGCCGCCCAGCGCCAGAATCCGCTCGCGCATGCCGACGAGCCCGAAGCCGAGCTTCTGGCCCGGCTCCATGCCGCGGCCGTTGTCGCTGATCCGCACCCGGGCACCGCTGCGGCCATCGCTTGCCGCCTGCGCCACCGGCTCGATGACGACATTGACCGAGGTCGCCCCGGCGTGGCGGAACACGTTGGTGAGCGCCTCCTGCACGATGCGGTAGATGGTGAGGTCGGCAGTCTCCCCGGTGACGCCAAGCGCCGGCGAAATCACGGTCTCGATGGCGACATCGGGATGCGACTCCCGCCACAGTCGCGACAGCGATTCCAGTGCCAGGCGCAGGCCGAGCTCGGCCAGGCCGACAGGCCGGAGGCGCTCCAGCACGCGGCGATTGAACTGTTGAAGCGCGTTGATCTGTTCCAGCATGGCGCTGCCGTGTTTTCGCACGGCCTCCGCATTCGGGGCGCGTCCGTCCGCCTGCTTTGCCAGCGCGCTCGCATGCGCGCGCAGCGAGAACAGATATGGCCCGAACTCGTCATGGAGCTCGCGGGCGATCTCCTTGCGCTCGACATCCTGGAGCGATACCGTTCGCTCGGCGAGGCGCCGCTTGTCCTCGATGGCGTCACTGAGCGTTGCCGCAAGATGGTTGAGCTTGGTGCAGATCGCGGCGAGCTCCGGCGCGCCGCCCGGCGCGACGCGCGCCTGATAGCGACCGTCTTCGAGCTCGGCCATCATATCCGCCAGGGACTGGAGCGGCGCCAGCGCCCGGCCGACCACATTCATCATCACCAGGAACAGCGCCAGCGCGATCACCGAGCCGACCTCGAGCTGGGTCACGATGGCGTCCCAGATCTCGGCGATCTCGTCATCGGGATGGGAGGTGATCAGCAGCGAACCCGGCTTGCCGTGGATCGAGACGGGTACGCTCACCGCGGTCTGCTCGGGATGAACCAAGCTGACGAACCAGGCCGGCGGCGCGCGGGTGTCGTCATCGACGTCGGTCCGCGGCTGCGTCAGCGGACTGCCGGCTTCGTCCCGAAGCGCGATGCTGACATGGCGCAGGCGACTGAGGTCGCGCGCAATCTGGTTGAGCCTGGCATCCGGATCGGGCGCCTCGTTGAGATCCGCAACGATCATCTCGATGAATTCGCGCGCGAGCCGGATCACGCTCTGGTCCTCGGCCTGCACGCGCGGCCCGGCTTCTGCGACCTGGCGGCCGATATTGACGGCGAGTCCCAGCGCCAGCAGCAGCGCCAGGAGCAGGTTGATGCGCCCGCGCAAGGATAGATTTTGCCACATTGGTATCGCCCGTACCCCCCGCGAAGGATTGGCCTGCGCCTGTCCGATAACGTTGACAGAGGCGAAGCGCCCGATATCTAATCGAAAGCGTACAGCAATCCCGGCCGGGCGCGAAACAGGCCAAGACGCTGTCGCGAGGAACGCCTATGCGCATTTTGATCGTCGACGATCATCCCATCGTCGCCTCCGGCTGCCGTGCCGTGCTGGCCGACGAGGGCGAGATCGAGATTTTGGAGGCCGCCGACGCCGAAGACGGCGAGTGCGTCTTCATCGTCGAGCGCCCCGACCTCTCGATCATCGACATCAACCTGCCGACCGTGTCCGGCTTTGAGCTCGCGCGCCGCATCCTCGAGCGCGCGCCCGAGGCCCGAATCATCATGTTCAGCATGAACGACGACCCTGCTTTTGCCGCGCGTGCGATCGAGTGCGGCGCCAAGGGCTATGTCTCCAAGACCGGTGACCCCGATGATCTCGTCGAGGCGATTCGCATCGTTGGCGGCGGCGGCACCTATCTGCCGAGCGCGATCGCGCGCAGCATCGCCTTTGCGGGACCCGCGCTGGCGCAAAGCCCGCTGTCGAAACTGAATGCGCGCGAGATGGAGATTTTGCGGCTGCTCAGCGCCGGAAAGAGCCTTTCCGAGATCGCCTGGCTGGTGCAGTCGTCCTACAAGACTGTCGCCAACACCTCGTCCATCATGCGCCAGAAGCTCGGGGTGAAAACCTCTGTCGAGCTGGTGCGGCTGGCGATCGACAGTGGCGTGGCCTGACGGCCGCCACGAATTCGGTCACACAAGCGTTGCAATCCTGATGTGGCTTGATGCCACGGAGCATAACGGCATGACGATCCAGACTGTCTCGACCAATACATCCTATGGCGGCGTGCAGGGCGTGTATCGCCATGCCAGCCAGGCAACCGGAACCGACATGGTGTTCTCGGTCTATGTTCCTCCGCACGCGCAGGGCGCCAAGCTGCCCGTGGTCTGGTATCTCTCCGGCCTCACTTGCACGCATGCCAACGTCACCGAGAAAGGCGAATTCCGCAAAGCCTGCGCCGAGCTCGGCCTGATCTTCGTCGCGCCCGACACCTCCCCGCGGGGCCCCGACGTGCCGGGCGATGCCAATAATGCCTATGATTTCGGTCTTGGCGCCGGCTTCTATGTCGACGCGACGGAAGCGCCGTTTTCGCGCAATTATCGCATGTGGAGCTACGTCACCGACGAACTGCCGAAACTCGTGGCGGAGAATTTTCCGGTCGATGCCAAGCGGCAATCGGTGATGGGCCATTCGATGGGCGGCCATGGCGCATTGACGGTCGCGCTGCGCAACCCGCACCGTTTTCGCGCGGCCAGCGCCTTTGCGCCGATCGTGGCGCCATCGCTCGTGCCCTGGGGCATCAAGGCGCTGACGGGCTATCTCGGGCCGAACAAGGATATGTGGCGCAGCCACGACACGGTGGCGCTGATCGAGGACGGCGCGAAGTTTTCAGGCTTTCTGGTCGATGTCGGCGAGGCTGATAACTTCTTGAAGGAGCAGCTTCGTCCTGAATTGCTGCAGGCGGCCTGTGCCAAGGCCAACATCCCGCTGACGCTGCGGCGGCAGGCGGGCTATGACCACAGCTATTATTTCATCTCGACCTTCATGGGCGATCACCTGCACTGGCATGCGGAGCGATTGAAGGAGTAAATATCCCCCTCACGGCTTGCCGTAATTCGGTGCCAGCAACCGGTTGCGGATCAGATAACTCATCGTGCGCGTCCAGGATTCATCCGTGTTGCCGCGCATGTCGGCGCTGGCGGCCGTGATCATGTTGCCGGTCTTCACGTCGCGCAGATAGATGTTCAGATTGATGATCAGGTTCGAGACCTTCTGCACCATGCCGGTGATTTCCAAATCGGCACCGAGCTGCCCGGCAAGCTTGAGGTCGCAGCCGCCGCAAGCCTGCAGATTGGCGTGACGGGCCGCGTCCCGGACCGGCGCGATATCGATCAGCTGGAACCTGCCTGACTCAACCAGTGCCTTGCGCAACTGCTCGCTGATGAGGTCGAGCCGCGCCTCCTCCGGCTTCGAGCCGTAGAACTCGCCGGGCAGGCTGGTGTCGATCAGTTCAAAGTCGAACACCGCGAGTTTCGGCGGATCGGCGAGCGCGGCCGAACCCGTCAACAACAAAGCTGCGAAACATATCAGCGCTCGCATGATCGTGATTCCCGGCGTGGCAGCGTGAGGACGAAATGCGGGGTTGCATGGCCTGACAAATCGGTCATGCTTTAGCAGAGACAATTCTCCATCGGCGGTCAAGCCGGGGAGTTGTACGGAGGAAACATGATCCGATGGTTGGTCGGCCTGATCGGCCTGGGTTTTGCTGCGACGAGCGCGCTCGCGGCCGACCCTGTCATGATCGGCGTCGGCTATCTCGGAATCGCCGGCACCAAATCGACGCTGTCGCTGGTCGAGCAGCCCGCGGAGAATGACGGCGTCGCCGGCGCGCGCCTCGCCATCGAGGACAACAACACCACCGGCAAATTCCTCAACCAGCGATTTGCGCTGGAGGAGCGGCGCATCAAGGAGGGCGAGGATGCCGTGCAGGCCGCGACCGACCTCGCCGCACGCAACGGCTTCATCATCGCCGATCTGCCGGCCGACGCGCTGCTGAAAGTCGCCGACGCCTTGCGCGAGCGCGGCACGTTGCTGTTCAACGCCGGCGCGATCGACGAGCGGCTGCGCGAGGCCGATTGCCGCGCCAATGTCATCCATACCGCGCCGACCCGCGCAATGCTGGCCGATGCGCTCGGCCAATATCTGGTGTGGAAGCAGTGGAAGCGCTGGCTGCTCGTGGTCGGCTCGCATGACGAGGACAAGTTGTTCGCCGATGCGCTCCGGCGCACCGCGACGCGGTTCGGCGCCAAGATCGTGCAGGAGCGCAGCTTCGAAGACAAAGGCGGCGCGCGCCGCACGGACTCGGGCGTGACGCTGATCCAGCGCCAGATGCCGGTGTTCACGCAACAGGCTCCGGCCTATGACGTGCTGGTCGCCGCCGACGAGAGCGAGGTGTTCGGCGCCTACCTGCCCTATCGCACCTGGGATCCGCGGCCTGTCGCGGGCTCTGCCGGTCTGGTGCCGCGGAGCTGGGATGCCGCGCAGGACCAGTGGGGCGCGATCCAGATGCAGAACCGCTTCGTCAAGCTCAACGCGCGGCGGATGACCGCGCTCGACATGCAGGCGTGGACGGCCGTGCGCATGATCGGAGAGGCCACCTCGCGCACCAATTCCGGCGATATCAAGAAGGTCACCGATTTCATCAAGGGCCCGGAGTTCTCGGTCGCCGCCTTCAAGGGCACCAAGCTGACCTTGCGCGATTGGAACCTGCAGCTGCGCCAGCCGATCCTGCTGGTCGATGGCCGCATGGTGGTGTCGGTGTCGCCGCAAGAAGGTTTCCTGCATCAAGTCTCCGAGCTCGACACGCTCGGCTATGACCGCCCGGAGAGCAAATGCAAGCTGAAATGAGAAAGCAGATGTTGCGCACGTGGCGTGTTGGGTTGCTGTTCGGACTGGCGCTGGCGGCAGCGCCGGCGCATGCGTTCATCGCTTATGTCTCGAACGAGAAGAGCAACACGGTGTCGGTGATCGACACCGACAGCTGGACGGTGACCAAGACCATCAAGGTCGGCCAGCGCCCGCGCGGCATCGACTTCACGCGCGATGGCAAGTTCGTGATGGTCGCGGTCGGCGACGACGACACCATCCAGATGATCGACGCCAAGACGCAAACCGTGGTGGACAGCCTGCCCTCCGGGCCCGACCCGGAATTGTTCGCCCAGGATGCCGCTGGCAAGGTCCTCTATGTCGCGAACGAGAACGACAACACGGTGACCGTGATCGACCTCGAGAAGCGCGCCCGCCTTGGCGACATCCAGGTCGGCGTCGAGCCCGAGGGCATGACGATCAGCCCGGACGGCAAGACGCTGATCAACACGTCCGAGACCACCAACATGGCGCATTTCATCGACACGTCGTCGCGCCAGATCGTCGCCAACGTGCTGGTCGACGCGCGGCCGCGCTTTGCCGAATTCAAGCACGACGCTTCCGAATTGTGGGTGTCCTCGGAGATCGGCGGCACCGTCTCGATCATCGACCCCGCAAAGCACGAGGTGACCGGGAAGATCAATTTCGAGATTCCGGGGTTGAGGAAAGAGGCGATCCAGCCCGTCGGCATCGGCATGACCCGGGACGACAAGACCGCCTTCATCGCGCTCGGGCCAGCCAACCGCATCGCCGTGGTCGATACCGCCTCGCGCAAGGTGACCAAATATCTGCTGGTGGGACAACGGGTCTGGCACATGGCCTTCACGCCGGACGAAAAATTTCTGCTCACCACCAATGGCGTCTCGAACGACGTCTCCGTCATCGACGTCGCCGCGCAAAAGGTGATCAAGACCATTCAGGTGGGCGAACTGCCCTGGGGTATCACGATCGCGCCATGACCAGCCCTGCTCCCATCGCCGAACAACGCGAAACACCAAGGCCCGATCCGGCGGGTGTGCCCGCGCTATCGATCGACAGCGTCAGCCACGCCTATGGCCCGCGCCGCGCGCTGATGGACGTGTCCTTCGACGTGCAGCCCGCGAGCTTCACGGCCCTGCTTGGCCTCAACGGGGCGGGCAAGAGCACGCTGTTCTCGCTGATCACGCGCCTGTTCGGCATCCAGTCCGGCCGCGTCGGCATTTTCGGCCATGATGTCAGCAAGAGTCCCGGAGAAGCGCTGCGGTTGCTCGGCGTCGTGTTCCAGCCGCGCACGCTCGATCTCGATCTGTCGCTGACGCAGAACCTGCTCTATCACGCCGCACTCCACGGCATCAGCCGCCGCGAGGCCCGCGCGCGAGCCGCCGAGCTGCTCGGTCGCATCGGGCTTACCGAGCGCGCCGGCAGCAAGGTGCGCGATCTCTCGGGCGGGCAGATGCGGCGGCTGGAGATCGCCCGTGCGCTGCTGCATCGGCCACGCCTGCTCTTGCTGGACGAGCCCACCGTCGGCCTCGACGTCAAAGCGCGCGCCGACATCATCAGCCATGTGCGCCAGCTCGTGAGCGAGCAAGGCATCGGCGTGCTCTGGGCCACGCATCTGTTCGACGAGATCATGGCCGGTGACGATCTCGTGGTGCTGCACCAGGGCAAGGTGCTGGCGCGGGGACCGATGAGCCGCGTCGTCGCGGAAGCCGGCGCGCAGGACGTCAACTCCGCCTTCATGCGCCTGACCGGCGCGCAGACCGTGCCGGGCGGTGGCGCATGAGCAGCATCAGCATGCGCGAGGCGCCACGCGGCTTCTCGGCCGCCGAATACATGACCTGCCTCACGGGCATCGTCTGGCGCGAAGGACTGCGCTTCCTGCACCAGCGCGAGCGTTTCGTCTCGGCGCTGGTGCGGCCGCTGGTGTGGCTGTTCATCTTCGCCGCCGGTTTCCGCCAGGTGCTCGGCATCTCCATCATCCCGCCCTACGAGACCTACATCCTCTACGAGGTCTTCATCGCGCCCGGGCTGATGGCGATGATCCAGCTGTTCAACGGCATGCAATCCTCGCTCTCGATGGTCTATGACCGCGAGATGGGCAACATGCGCACGCTGCTGGTAAGCCCACTGCCGCGCGGCTACCTGTTGTTCTGCAAGCTGCTCGCGGGCACCGCGGTGTCGCTGCTCCAGGTCTATGCGTTCCTGCTGATCGCCTGGTTCTGGGACATCACCCCTCCTCTGTCAGGCTATCTCACGGTATTGCCGGCACTGATCCTGTCCGGACTGATGCTGGGTTCGCTCGGCATGCTGATCTCCTCTGGCATCAAGCAGCTGGAGAACTTTGCCGGCGTGATGAACTTTGTCATTTTCCCGATGTTCTTCGCTTCATCGGCGCTCTACCCGCTCTGGCGGGTGCAGGAGGGCAGCCCATATCTCTACTATGTCTGCGAGGCCAATCCGTTCACCCATGCGGTCGAGCTGATCCGCTTCGCGCTGTACGGACAGATCAACTGGATCTCGCTGGCGGTGGTCGCGACCTGCACAATCGTCTTCATGATCGGCGCGATTCTGGCCTATGATCCCTCGCGCGGGCTGGCGCGACGGGGCCCTGCGGGAGGCGAAGGATGACGGTTCGGGTTCTGGCCATGGCCGCTCTGATGCTCGCAGCCGCGGGCACGGCGGCACGCGCGGCCGATCCGCGCTATCCGGATTGGCCCTGCACGCAGGCAAAAGTGCCGGAAATTTCGCTCGCGGCCGTTTGGGCTGGCCCCTCGCTCGACGACGTGCAGAACAAGTGGAAGGACGACGCCAAGGTCAGCGCGCTGGTCGCCAAACTGTCGGCACGCAAGACACCGCTGGAAGAGGCCGAGAAGTTGGTGAAGGAGTTTTTGGCGGGCTCCGCGGCCGACAAGACCGCGAATGCGAAACTGCTGTTCGCAGGCCTGTTCGACACGCTCAACGCTCAGCGCTCGCAGGTCATGAGCGGGTTGGAACGCGTCAGCCGCAAGCAGCGCGAAGCCGCCGACAAGATCCGCGAGGAGAGTGTCCAGCTCCAGGCGCTCCAGGGCGCCACGCCGCGCGACGAGGCCAAGGTCGAGGCGCTCAGCAACGAGCTGATCTGGAAGACCCGCATTTTCGAGGACCGCCACAAGGTCGTGCGGTTCGTTTGCGAGGTTCCCACCACCATCGACCAGCGGCTGTTTGCGCTCGGACGCGTGATCCAGCAGGAAATGGAATAGCGTCAGCCTCATTGACCGCTTGCGGCAGGTTCCCGCGCCTCCATTGCGATCATTAACCTGTGCTATATGCCGGAACCAAATCGGTCTAGGATGTCTTGTCGACGGGTAATCCAAGGCATCGGGAGGCCTCGATGGGAACCACAAAATTCATCCTCGCAGGCGCTGCGGCCATCAGCATGCTCGCAAGCAGCGCATTCGCTGACGATCTGACCGGCATGGTCACTCGGATTGATCGGCTCAACAGCACGATCTCGATCCAGCAGACGCAGAAGGGCACAGTCGGCGGCAGCGCAGGCGGGGCCGGCGCGCTGCAGGAGTACAAGGCCAAGGACGCCGCAATGCTCGATGCCGTCCACGCCGGCGACCGGGTGAGCTACTCTGCGACCGACAATAACGGCACGGGCACGCTGACCAAGCTGCAGAAGCAGTAGGCCGGGATCTTTGCGGCCATCCTTCGAGACGCCCGCCTACGGCGGGCTCCTCAGGATGAGGTCTGGTTTCGTGGCGAGATGTCAGACCCTCATGGTGAGGAGACCGCGAAGCGGTCGTCTCGAACCACGAGGCCATCGACGACACAGCTCGGCTCAATTCTTCACTGCTCCGGCCGCGGCTCGGGCTGCGCCTCCTCAGTCGGAAGCTTTGCACGCTCCCAGCCGTCGGTGCCATCGGGATACCAGGCGACGCTGGAGTAGCCATACGCGAGCGCGCGCTTGGCGGCGTTCCAGGACATCCAGCAATCCGCCAGGCAATAGATCACGAGCAGCGCGGTCTTGTCGCCGTGTGATGCACGCGCGAGGCCGCGCTGGAAATAGTCGTCCATGGCGGGCGGCAGCGTTCCGTAGCCGGTATCCGGCAGCCAGATGCTGCCCGGAATGTTTTTGCGCGGCGCCTCGCGCCAGACGGTACCCGCTGGAAGGTTCTTCGGCTTCGGCGCGCGCGGCAGCACGTCGATGAAGGCGCCGCTCTTCGCGTGCCAGATCGCCTCGGCTTCTGACGTCGACAGCACGCGCGCGCCGCCGAGCGTCGCCGGCACGGGCGCGCGGTAGTTGTCGGTGCGATAGCCCTCGGGCTCGAACGGCTCCTGCTGCTGCGCAACGACCGGCGCCATCAGCACGGCGGCGACCAGCGCAGCGACAACGCGCCGCCTCATGTCATGGTGCCTTCTTGGCCGTCTCCGCGCCGAGCGGCCGATCGCTCTCGTCCAGCAGCGGCACGCCGAAATCGAGCAGGATCTTGTTGATCTCGCCCTGGTTCTCCTGGATCAGCTTGTTGAGCTGCCGCTTCCAGTTCTGGTCGGCGCCACGCACGCCCATGCCGATGCGATAGACCAGCTTTGGCCCGGTGGTTTCCTTCACCAGCGGCGTGACATGAAGCGACCCCGCCTTCTTCGCGTAGAACCCTGCCATCGGTCCCCACAGCACGCCGGCGTCAATCTTGCCCGCCGTGAGATCATCGATCATGGCCTGCGCCGAATTGTCGTAGCGCGTGTCGATCATCAGCGGATAGGGCTTTGCATCACCCATCAGTCCCGCGATGGCCATGTTGGTGGCAGGCGGCGTGCCGGCGACGATGCCGACATGCTTGCCCTTCAGCCTGGCATCCTCGAGCGTGTCGACCTCCTCCAGCCCGCTGCCCGCTTTCGCGACCAGCGCATAGCTCGTGCGGTAATAAGGATTGGTGCCTTGCACAAGGTCGTCGCCTTGGGGGAAGCCCATGATGACGTCGCAGCGATGCGATCCGAGCGTCATGCGCACGAAGCCGGTGGCTTGCGGAAAAAAGACATAGTCGAGCTTCTTCTGGAGCTTGTCCGCAAACAGCTCGGCAAGCTTGTTCTCGAACCCCTCGCCCTTCTCGTTCGAGAACGGCAGATTGCGCGGGTCGGAACAGACGCGCAGCACCTTGGGGTCGACCAGCTCGAACGAGAGGTCACCCGTCTCGTTGGTCTGCGCGATGGCGACGTCGCCGAACGCGCAAGACGCAACCAGGATACTCAGTGAAAACAACCAGCGACGATGTCGTCCGGCCTCCGTCATCGCGCTTCCTCCTAGGCTTGTTTGAATGCTAGCCATGCAACGCATGACGCGCCATGTCTTGCCAGAGTTTGTGCTGGCTTTCTTTGTTGCAGTGCAATGCGCGCAACCCTTTGAACTGAGGCGGAAAAGTGTCTCGCATCGCTCTCGTGATCGCAGCCTTGTCCCTGCTGGTGACAGCGACGCTAGCATGCGCCGCAGCGGCCGAATTGCCTGTGAGCGAAGTCGCGCCGGGAATATTCGTACACTCCGGGACCATCGCGCTGATGACCCGCGAGAACGAGGGCGACATCGCCAACGTCGGCTTCATCGTGGGCAAGGATGCGGTGGCCGTGATCGATACCGGCGGTAGCTTTCGCGAGGGCGAGGCGCTATTGGCGGCGGTGCGAGCCCGCACCAGCAAGCCGATCCGCTACGTCATCAATACCCACGGCCATCCCGACCATGTTTTCGGCAATGCGGCCTTCGCCGTCGGAGACACCATTTTCGTCGGTCACAGCAGGCTGCCGCGGGCGCTGGCTGCGCGCGGCCCGTACTATCTCGACAATTTTAGGCGCATCATGGGCGACGAATTGATATCTCCCGTGAAGATCGTGCCGCCCACAATGCTTGTCACGGATACAATGACGCTCGATCTCGGCGCGCGCCGCCTGAGCTTGCGGGCCTGGCCGGCCGGGCACAGCGACAATGATTTGACCGTATTCGATGAGACGACGAAGACGCTGTTCGCTGGCGACCTCGTCTTCCTCCGCCATATTCCGGTGATGGACGGCAGCATTCGCGGCTGGCTCGGCACCCTCGGGGAACTCGAGAGCATTCCGGCGCAGCGCGTCGTTCCCGGTCACGGGCCCGTGAGCGAATGGCCTGCGGCGCTGATCGATGAGCGGCGCTATCTGATGGCACTGCTGACGGACGTCCGGGCAGCGAACAAGAAGGGCGAACCGATCCGAACCGCCGCTGACAAGGCCGCCGCCTCGGAACGGCCGCACTGGGAGCTGTTCGACGACTACAACGCCCGCAACGCAACCGCAGCATTTTCGGAAATTGAATGGGAGTAGCGGACGCGCTACGATGTGCGTAACGTTGCTTCGTCCGCGGGACCATGACCATGACGGGATGCACGCGCCGACTGCCTCTGATCGCCCTGCTCCTCGGCATTGCATTCGCCGTGCCGGTGCAGGCTGAAGAAGCTTACGATCCCTGGCCGGGACTGGTGCAGGACATCTTCAGCAACCGTCCGATGAATGACGGCGGCAATGTCATTGGCATCGAGATGCCGTACCGCGCCGAGGACGCGGCCATCGTGCCCGTGACCCTGCGCAGCAAGCTCTCGCCCGGCGATGCCCGCCGCATCCGTTCGATCACGCTGGTGATCGATCGTAACCCCGCGCCGATGGCGGCGAAATTCGAGCTCGGACCGGATGCCAACGTCACTGAAATCTCGACGCGCGTGCGCGTCAACAATTACACCGACGTTCATGCGGTGGCCGAGCTCAGCGATGGCCAGCTCTACGTCTCGAAAGTCTATGTGAAGGCCTCCGGCGGCTGCTCGGCACCAGCGGGAAAGAATGCCGAGGAAGCCCAGAACCGGCTCGGCCAGATGCGCTACCGGCAATTCGCGCGCGAAGAGGCCCCCGCGAGCCGCATGCGGGAGGCGCAGATCATGATCGGCCATCCCAACAATTCCGGGCTGCAGATGGACCAGGTCACGCAGCTCTACATTCCCGCCTTCTTCGTCAACCAGCTCAAGCTGACACAGGACGACAGCCCCGTGCTTTCGATGGAAGGCGGCATCTCGATCTCGGAAGATCCCAATCTGCGCTTCACCTATGTGTCCAACGGCGCCAAGCGTTTTCGCGCGGAAGCCAAGGACACGGATGGTCACGTGTTCCGCAACGAGTGGGATGTGGAGAAGCCGGGGACGTAGCGCGCCACCTTCCCCTTCAAAGTCAAACGCATTGCGGATGGCTGTGCCCTCGCCCCTTGTGGGAGAGGGCAGCACCGCTGGTAGACAAAACTTCGCTTGGGTGAGGGGTTTGCCTCCGCGAGCTACTCTCTTGCGATAGTATTCGCGGAGACATACCCCTCATCCGGCGCTTCGCGCCACCTTCTCCCACAAAGGGCTTGTTGCGTAATCCGTCAATTGTGATTCTCTAAGGCAAAGCCTTGGAGGAATGACGATGGCGGTGAAGCAGACGGGGCAGCCGAGTTTTATTGAGGCTTGGCTCCCGAAGGGAGCAGGTGCCAATGCAGCGCTGGATCGGCTGTCGGGGTTAGTCAAGTGGTACCGGTTCGAGAAGCTGATCGGCCATTTGCGCGATGAAGGGAGCCCCGGTCGTCCAGGCTATCCGGTGCTGGTGTTGTTTCGCGCCCTGCTATTGCAGTCGCTCTACGGTCTGTCGGAAGAGGCGCTGGGCGACCGGTTGTCGTTCAAGCGCTTCGTCGGTCTAAGCCTCGAAGATGCGACACCCGACCACACGGTTCTGAACCGTTTTCGGAACCAGCTGGTTGAAGAAGGTCTGTTGGAGAAGCTGTTTGGCGAACTGGATCGTCAGCTTGAGAATGCCGGCGTCATCCTCAAGCGCGGCACGATGCTGGACGCAACCTTGATCCAGGCGGTGTCGGCTCCTCCCAAGGAGGATCGTCCCTCAAACGATCCCGACGCCCGTTTTGCCAAGCGGCAGGGCAAGAGCGGTTCGACCTTCGGTTACAAGGCCCATGTGGGTGTTGATGAAGGATCCGGCTTGATCCGCGCGGTGCTGACGACGCCCGCCAATGTCAACGACACCACGCCGGCTGATGAGTTGATCCGTGGCGATGAAGCCGTGGTGTGGGCCGATGCGGCTTACGATACCCATGCCAGACGAGCCCGGCTGAAGGCGGAAGGCAAAAAGCCCCGCATCGCCCGGCGTCCCAACCGCCATCACCCAGAGTTGCCACCGAGGCTCAAACGCTACAACCTACTCATCTCTCGACGACGGGCGACGGTGGAGACCACCTTCGCTACCCTCAAACGCCGGATGCGGCTGACCTACATCCGTTACGTCGGTCTCATGAAGGCAAGCGGACAAATCCTGCTCGCCTCCATCGCATTCAACATGAGGAAATGGGCCGCGATCGCGGCCTGAGCCGCCCGCCGAGGGCGACAATCACAGCCTTGGCCGGAGCCTGTCGCGACCCAGACCTTCTCTCTCGACGTCTTCAGCCTCAAAAACCAATAGCGCAACAGGCCCACAAGGGGAGAAGGAAGAAAGTGTTAGAAACACCTCACCTCGGCTTCCGCCTGTGCTCGCCGCAAATCATTCACGGCCGAGTTCGCCTGCTCGGAGGTGCGGAACTGGACGCCGAGATTGCCGCGGACCTGGGACATGCTGAGCGCGGTTTCTGCGGTGACGTAGCGCTCATAGGGCACGATCGAGGCCACCACGTCGATCGAGCAGGAACATTGCTCGATCGCCTGCCGGCTCTCGCCATTGGCCTTCATGCAGCCATAGACATACTCGGCACGCGCCGATGTCGGATAATCATTGGCCTCTTCAGCCTGCGCAGCGAGCGCGGTCGCAGCCCACACCGCCAATGCGGCGACAATCAGTCGTAGCTGTCCGGCCAGATTCATGAGCGTCCTCCCGCTGGTTGCGACGGAAGCTATGCTATGCGTATTGTCCTGAAAAGCACCCTATCAGAGGAAACGGCTCACAAGGTGATGAGAGCATTTGGTCGATCATTGGCGCTCGCGACGACGCTGGCGCTGACACTAGCCGGGCCCGGCCGCGCCGCGGATACGATTCGCCTTGCGGTGCAGAAGACCGGAACATTCTCCTGGGAGCTGGCCGCGATCCGCGCCGGCGGCCTCGACAAGGAGGCCGACCTGTCGCTCGACGTCACCGAGCTTGCGAGCCCCGAGGCCGGCAAGATCGCCCTGCGCGCTGGCAATGCCGACATCATCCTGTCCGACTGGCTGTGGGTGTCGCGCGAGCGCACGCTCGGCGCCAAGCTCACCTTCTATCCCTATTCCAGCGCGCTCGGCGCGGTGATGGTGCCGGCCGCCTCGCCGATCAAGTCGCTGGCTGATTTGAAGGGCCGCAAGCTGGCGGTCGGCGGCGGTCCCATCGACAAGAGCTGGCAGCTGCTCCAGGCGCGCATGAAGCAGGACGGCATCGACCTGAAATCGGAGGCGACCATCGTCTATGGTGCTCCGCCTCTGATCGCCGCCAAGGCGCTCGACGGCGAGATGGATGCGAGCCTCAATTTCTGGAATTTCTGCGCACAGCTGGAAGCCAAGGGTTTTAGACGTCTTGCCGGCATCGAGGACATATTGCCGAAACTCGGCGCCAAGGGCGCGGTCTCCGCGGTCGGCTATGTCTTCGACGAAAACTGGGCGGCGAGTCATCGCGATGCGGTGGCGCGCTTCATCGCGATGACCCGCAAGGCCAAGCAGCTGCTGGTGACCTCGGATGCCGCCTGGGACAAGATCGCACCGCTCACCGGCACGAGCGATGCCACCCTGCTCAAGACCTATCGCGAGCGATATCGCGACGGCATTCCGCGCCGGAGCATCGATGACGAAGAAAAGGACGCGCGCGTGCTCTACCGCGTGCTGGCCGAGACCGGCGGACGCGACCTCGTGGGCCCCGCTGCCGAGCTCGATACCGGCACGTTCTATCACGCAGTTGCCGGAGACTGAGGTGCTGCGTCTTCTGTCGTTTGCCCTGTTGCTCGCGATCTGGTGGACAGCCGCCCTGTTCGTCGGCGCCGCAAAGCTGCCCTCTCCGTCCGCCGTGCTCGACGTCGTCATCGCGGAAGCATCGAGCGGCGCGCTGTTCCTGCATCTCGGCGCCACGCTCGCCCGCGTGAGCCTCGCCTTCGTGCTGGCGATGTCGCTCGGCAGCGCCATCGGCTATCTGATGGGACGGGTGAAGCTCGCCGACCGGCTCGGCGATCCCTGGCTGATCCTGCTCCTGAACCTGCCCGCGCTGGTCGTGATCGTGCTGGCCTATATCTGGGCCGGCCTCACCGAGGCCGCAGCGATCGCGGCGATCGCGATCAACAAGCTGCCGACCGCCATCGTCACCCTGCGCGAGGGCGCACGCGCGCTCGACCGCTCGCTCGACGAGATGGCGAGCGTGTTCGCGATGCCGCGCTGGCGCGCGTTCCGCCACGTCGTGCTGCCGCAACTGGCACCCTATATCGCAGCCTCAGCCCGCTCCGGATTGTCGCTGGTGTGGAAGATCGTGCTGGTCGCCGAACTCCTGGGCCGGCCGAACGGCGTCGGCTTCGAGATCGGCGTCGCTTTCCAGCTGTTCGACACGCCGCGGCTGCTGGCCTATTCGCTGACCTTCGCCGCCGTCGTGCTCGTGATCGAGACCGCGCTGGTGCAACCGTTCGAAGCCCGCGCAACACGATGGCGACCCCGTGCGGCTTGAGGTCGATATCACAGGCAAGAGCTTCAAGAGTGCCGCGGGCGGGACGCAGGAGGTGCTCGCGCCGGTCAGATTCGCGCTTCAATCCGGCGAGGTCGGCGTGCTGATCGGTCCCTCCGGCTGCGGCAAGAGCACGATGCTGCGCATCATCCTCGGGCTCGACCGCGATTTCGAGGGGCACGTCTCGCGCCCGCCGGAAGCGCGGATCGGCATGGTTTTCCAGGAGCCGCGGCTGCTGCCATGGCGCTCGGTCGAGCAGAATGTACGGCTTGCGGCACCCGATGTGACCGACGCCAAGCTCGCCGAGCTGTTCAGGATCCTGGAGCTGGACGCGCATCGCAGTCATTTTCCAGGCGAATTGTCACTGGGCCTCGCCCGGCGCGTCGCGCTCGCCCGCGCCTTTGCGGTGGAGCCTGACCTGCTCGTGCTCGACGAGCCCCTCGCCTCGCTCGACGACGCACTCGCCGGCCGTTTGCGCGACGAGATCGCGACGCTGGTGGCGCGCCGTCCGGTGATGACGTTGCTCGTCACCCACAGCCTGGATGATGCGATCCGGCTCGGCGACCGCCTGTTCTTGCTGTCGCCGCGACCGGCGCGCATCGTGCGCGAGGTGCCGATTGCCATCCCGCGCGCGGAGCGCAGCGAGGCCGAGCTCGGCAAGATCAGGGCCGAGCTCGCCGCGTTGCAGCTTGAATCGAAATGAGATCTCATGGTCAATTGGACCAACGACATCTTCGCGGGAGGGTCATCATGCGGCGTACGCTGATTGCGATCGGCATCCTGTTGGTTGCGATGCCCGGCGCGGCGCTCGCGCAGGCCAAAGGCAAGGGTATCCGGCTCTGGAATCTGACGACGGAGACGATCTCCGGCTTCCAGCTCTCGCCGGTCGGGAAGACCGAGTGGGGGCCGAACCAGTGCTTGAACGACAAGGACAAGGAGGTCGACCACGACGAGCGGTTGCGCATCACCGGCGTGGAGCCCGGCCGCTACGACGCCAGGGTCAGCTATCCCAATGCACGGCAGTGCATCGTGCGCGACATCGAGATCAAGGCGGATGCGGTGTTCTCGATCGCCGACAAGGATCTGAAGGATTGCAGCAAGTAGCGCGGCTGCGTTACGAGCGTTTTCCCCTCATGGTGAGGAGCGCGGAACGCGCGTCTCGAACCACGCAGGCCCGTCTGTCGCCTGCGGCCATCCTTCGAGACGCTTGCTTCGCAAGCTCCTCAGGATGAGGACCTAAGCCAGTCGTGACCGGCAACGCAGCTCAGGGCTTTACGCCTTGTCGTTCGGGTGCGGATATTCGCAGCGCCACCGCACCGCCTGCCACTTCGGATGGTCGCCAACCCATTGCGCGATATAGGGCGGCGCAGCCATCGCGCATTGCGTCGGCGACCCCGCATAGTTGAACACCAGATGCTGCTCCTCGCAGGTCGCAGGCGAAAGCAACGCACACACAGTCACCACCAGGTCGATCGGGTTCATGCCGGGATCCTCGCAGAGGCGATGAAGTTAGCACAAAAGATTACGTTCCGAGGAGCGGGAAGTTTCAATCCGGCCGCGCGAAATCGAGCGGGAATTGCCCCGTCGCCTCTCCCCGCAACCGGGGCGCGAGCGCTAGAAATTAACTCCAAAGACCAGCCTTGCCTGGTGGCGCTCGAAATTGACGAGGTCGAGATTGCCGCCTGATCCGGCCGCACGGCCCCAGGCCTGCATGCTCCAGCTCATGGTCAGGCGCGAGCGCTCCGAAAGCTGGAAATAAGCGGTCGGACCGACGAAGAGGGCTTGGCCTGCGAACTCGCCGAGGCCGATGCCTTCGTACTGCCGGAAGTAGCGCACCTCGCCGCCGAGCAGCACATCGGGCCGCACGCGGACGAGGCCGGCGAAGGCCGCGCCGATGGTCGAACTCTTTTCGGACAGTCCCGCCATTTCGAAACGCGCCCATTCGGGTTGATAGATCAGGTTGAGCGCGCCGATGGCGAAGTTCGGGATCAGCTCGCGATCGAAGGCGAGCGTGAAATCGGTACCGTACATCCGCCCTTTTGCGCCGGAAGTCTCGTCGATGCGATCGCCATGGAGTTCGGCGGCGACAGTCAACCCGAATGGCGCGCGCTCGCGATCGAGCAGGCGATAGCGCAGGTCGAGCGAAGCGCCCTGGAAATTGAACTGACGGCGGTCGCCGATATCGGGGACGCCGGTGATGTCGTGCAGCGTGGCAGTGCCGCCGACCTCGATGCGGAAGTTCGGCAGCGGCACGATCTCTATCTCGACCTCCTGCGACAGGGCGCGATAGGTCCCGCCGCCTTTGCCGAATCGTCCTGTCGTCTGGGTCTGGAATTCGCGCTCGCCGGGATTGCCGACATCGGTGCCGATCATGAAGCCGAAGATGTGCTCGGTATCAAAGCCCTCTTCGGCGCTGACGCATGCCGGCGCGAGCGCGACGGTGTAGGCGGCTATGGTCCAGAATGTAAGGGCTCTCGCGCGCATCCCCGACACTACCACGGCTTCGATGGTAGTTGCCATCGAAGCCGCGGCAGGTCGCAAGTCTTACTTGCAGTCTTACTTGTGGTCCTACTTGCGCAAAGCGCAGGCGTACATGTTGATTTCCATGCCGACCGACACTTCCACGATCTTCGGAGCTTTCCAGGCCATTCGGGGACTCCCAAGGGATTGAGCGCGACATCGCGCCGGCCAAAACCTAGGGCTGCGTCAGGCACAGCGCAAGTCGGGAATCGCGCCGTCGACACAGCGAACTGTCGCATCGCGCTTGCAAATTTCTCTCTCGGGCAACTCGCCTTCGCTCCCAGTCAAGCGGCGCGGCGCTCACTGCAACAAGCGCAGCAGCGCGCGGCCGGCGCGCGAGTTCAGCTCCTTGGCATCCAGCGTTCCATCCTTGTCGGGATTCGCCGCGTTGAAGCGCTGCTCCACCACGGAGAGATATTCGTCGAGCGTGAGAGTCCCGTCGCGATCGGGATCGGCGGCGGCGAGTTCTTTCGCCGTTAACCGTCCGCGCAACTCGCGGGCGTCAAGCGTGCCGTCATGATCGGGATCGAGCTTGGCGAACAACGCGGTCGCCGCCTTCTTCACCTCGGCAAGGTCGAGCGTGCCGTCATTGTCGGTATCGAACGTCTTGACCGCGTTGCCGGAGGCCGACCATGCCGGACCGGACATCAGTGCAATCGTGAGCGCAAGTGCAACAGAGCGACGCGATATCATGAAAACCTCCCAGACCAAGAGCTCCGATTCGAGCCGGATCGAAACGACATAAGTCCACAAGCGAGCCTCGGTTCAAGCCCCGAATTGCAGGCTACGCCCGTACAACTTGCGGAACCCGTCGGCCCGACCATTGCCGTGGCGCACGCGCCCTGCTCCATGCCGCGGAATTTCTTCAGCGCCTGCGCACAAGTGAGAGTTGCTTGTCAGCTCTCCGTCAGGTGACCGGCTTCCGGCCGCCCACCAGATCGGCGTCGCAACTACGACTTTCGTATTGACGCGTTTTGCATTCGGGCGGAGTGTTGCTGCCGCAGCGTCAATAGGCGCGCACATTGGGAGGAACGGATGAAACGCTTTGCGATGGCCGCGAGCCTCGTCATGCTTGCATCGACTTGTGCAAATGCACAAACCAGCGAGCAGCTGGTCAAGGGTGCGACCGATACATCGAACGTTCTCAATTACGGAATGGGCTACAATCTCCAGCGTTTCTCGACGCTGAACCAGATCAACAAGGACAGCGTCAAGAACCTTGTCCCGGTCTGGAACTACTCTTTCAACGATGATCGCAGCGAGGAATCGCAGCCGCTAGTGTACCAGGGCGTGATCTACGTGACGTCGCACAACGCGACGATGGCGGTCGACGCCAAGACCGGCAAGCAGATCTGGAAATCCAAGGTCGAGTATCCTGCCGAAACGCCGCGCATCGTCTGCTGCGGCATTATCAATCGCGGCGCCGCACTCTATGACGGCAAGGTGTTCCGCACCACGCTCGACGCCAACGTGATCGCGCTCGACGCCAAGGACGGCAAGGAGCTGTGGCGGCAGAAGGCTGCCGATATCAAGGAAGGCTATTCGATGACGGTGGCGCCGCTGGTCGCCGACGGCGTCGTGATCACCGGCATCTCCGGCGCCGAGTTCGGCACCCGCGGCTTCATCGACGGCTGGGATCCGGCAACGGGCAAGCACCTGTGGCGCACCCATTCGATCCCCTCCCCGGACGAGCCCGGCGGCGACACCTGGAAGGGCGATACCTGGAAGCTCGGCGGTGGCTCGACCTGGATCACGGGCTCCTATGATCCCGAGCTGAACACGGTCTATTGGGGTATCGGCAATCCCGGACCGTTCAACTCTGCGGTACGCCCGGGCGATAACCTCTACACCTGCTCCGTGCTGGCGATGGATCCCAAGACCGGCAAGATCAAGTGGCACTACCAGTTCTCGCCGAACAATCCGTTCGACTATGACAGCGTGGCCGAGATGGTCCTCGCCGACATGAACGTCGAGGGCAAGCCGACCAAGGTGTTGATGGACGCCAACCGCAACGGCTTCTTCTACGTGCTCGACCGCACCAACGGAAAGCTGCTTGCGGCCAATCCTTACGTGAAGGTCAACTGGGCGACGGGAATCGACATGAAGACGGGCCGGCCGATCGAGACCGATGTCAGCAAGGACGCGCGCGAGGGCAAGAAGGTCGTTGTCTTTCCGTCGCTGCTTGGAGGCAAGAACTGGGAGCCGATGTCCTTCAACCCGCAAACCGGGCTCGCCTACGCCAACACGCTCGCCTTCGGCGGGCACTACAAGACCGAGCCCGTCACCTTCAAGCAGGGTGAATGGTATCTCGGCATGGACCTCACCGACCTCTGGGAATGGGGTGATGGTCCGCGCGGGCATCTGAAGGCGATCGACCCCATGACCGGGAAGGCCAAGTGGGAAGCGCCCAGCGACATCCCGCGCTTCTCGGGCGTGCTGTCGACCGCGGGTGGCGTCGTGTTCTCGGGCGCGCTGACCGGCGAGTTCGAGGCCTTCGACGCCGACACCGGCAAGAAGCTCTGGCAGTTCCAGACCGGCTCGGGCATCGAGGGACAACCGGTGACCTGGCAGCAGGACGGCGTGCAGTATGTCGCCGTGACGAGCGGGTACGGCGGCGTCTACTCGATCTTCTCCGGTGACGAGCGGCTTGCCACGGTACCGGCTGGGGGCTCGCTGTGGGTTTTTGCGGTCAAGCAGTAGCCACGGCACGATGCTGAAAGAGGTGACGTACAGGACGGTGGCGATCCTTGCCACCGTCGCGGTGCTGACGGTCGCGCTTGCGGCGGCCGTTCGTGCCGCGGATGATTCAACCGGCAATCCCGTGCAGGCACAGATCGACCACGGCAAGTCGACCTATGCCGAGAAATGCTCGCACTGCCACGGCCCCAACATGATGAACCCCGGCACCATCACGCCGGACCTGCGCGCCTTCCCCGACGACAAGACGCGCTTCGTCACCACGGTGAAGAACGGCAAGAACAACAAGATGCCGCCCTGGGCCGACATTCTCAGCGACGAGGAGATCGGGAATCTCTGGGCCTTCATCTCGAGCCGGAGAAAACCATGAGGCGCTGGCTGGCCGCTTGGAGCATTGCCGCAATCCTCGCGGCGGCGGCCGCGGCTGCACGCGCGGCCGACGATCCGCTCAAGATTTGTCTCGACGAGGACCGGCCACCGCTGTCGGTGCACCACAAGGGCAAGCCGGACTCGGGTTTCGACGTGCTGCTGGCGGAGGCGATCGCCGACCGGCTCGGACGACCGCTGACGATCCAGTGGTTCGAGAGCAAGCTGGACGAGGATTCGAGCCCGCAGCTCGAGGCCAATGCGCTGCTGTCCGACGGGCGCTGCTCGCTCGTCGGCGGCTATGCGCTGACGACGGACTCCCTCGTCAAGCCCGGCATGAAAACGGCGCGCTTGCCGGATTTTGCCGGCGCCACCCGCGACGACCGACGCCGCCGCGTCGCGCTCGGCGTGCTCGCGCCGAGCCAGCCCTATGTCTACTCGCCGATGACAGTCGTGCTCGGACCCAAGGCGCGGGGTCGCAAGATCGGCGACATCGGCGACCTCGCCGGCCTGCGCCTGGTTATCGAGAGTGGCTCGCTCGGCGATGCGATCCTCATGACCTTCGACAAGGGGCGCCTGATCGACGACATCACGCATCTCGTCCCCGGCCGCGATGATCTTCTCGGCGCACTTGCCCGTGGCGACTATGACGCGACGCTGATCGACCTCGGCCGCCTCGACGCCCATCGCGCCGCGCACCCCGATACGGCGGTCACCGCGTCCGGCTACTACTATCCGATCGGGGCCAATCGCGGCTATGTCGGGCTGGCCAGCGATCCCGCGCTGATCGACGCCGTCAACAAGGCGCTGAGCGGGCTTGCCGCCGAGGGCAAGATCGCCGAATTCGGCAGGCAGGCGGGGCTGAGCTATCTGCCGCCGCGGGAGCCTGCAATCCTCGGCGACGTCTGGGTGAAGATCATTCAGCGGTGACCGGAGCGTCCGGCTCCCGGAATGACGGATAAAGTGGTCGGCGATGGGCCCACTACAACCATCGCTGGCTCGGCGACATTCTGCACCCTATGATACCGCCGTTTTCATTCGGCCATCTGGTGGCATCGTGAATCCTTCCGCAGCAGGCCTGCGCGATCTGCTCTCGCGCGAAATCAAGACCGGCGAGCTGGTGCGGGCGCTGATCGTCGTCGGCCCGATGGTCGCCGCCTATTTCGTCGCGCGCGAGACGGCGCTGCTGAATCTCGGGTTGGTCGCGGTCTCGCTGCTCATTCCGGCGCTACGGCTGCACCTGCCGCCGAAGGTTATCGTATGTTACTACATTGCCATCCTCCTCACTTTTGCCGCGCTCTTCCTTGCCGCCCCGATCAAGCCGCTATTCGCAGTGCTGACGGCGCTCGCCGGATTCCTTGCGGTCGCGGTGACACGCCATGGCGAACATTTCCGCACGCTCGGGAATTGGGTGTTCATCCCCGCCGTGTATCTCGCCTGCGAGGTGCGGGAGGGCGTGAGCGCCTCGGAAGCCCTGCGCCATGCCGGCATGATCATCGTGTCCTCTCCGATCGCGCTGGCTCTGGTCTGCGCCATCCGGATTTACGACCAGCGACGGTGCGGCGATGCCGCGACCTCGTTCGGAGCGCCCGCGGCCGAGTGGTTTGTGCCCGCGGCGGCAACCGCCCTTGCAGTGTTCGCTGCGGCGGCGCTGGTCGAGATCCTCGAGCTCGCGCAGGGCCAATGGGTGATGTGGTCGGCCGCAAGCGTCGTGGTCGGCGATCTCGCCGCTTCGACCGGCAAGCTGAAGCAGCGGGCGATTGGCGCCGTCGCCGGCGTGCCGCTCGGTTTCCTCGCCGGCATGGTGCTGCCGCAAAGCCGCGTCGGCTATGCGCTCGCGGTTCTCGCGGCCACCCTCACGCTGATCGCGTTCTCCCGCTACATCGTCGGCTTCGGCCTGCGCTGCTTCTTCATCGCGCTGGCCGCTTCCTTCGCCGGCAGCGCCAGCGGCATCGCGGAGGAGCGCATCGTCAACGTGCTGATCGGCGGCACCTTCGGCTTGCTTGCGGTAGCCCTGACCGAAATCGCCTGGCTGCGTGTCATGCGAAAAGTGCGATTGTCCGGATGACGCCCGAATAGGCACAGCGCGGCCCTTCGAATGCGCCAATCTGTCTCGCCTGCCACCCATGGCAGAGGCGACCCGATGCAGTACCGTCGCCGACAACCCGGGAGAGAATCATGTCCGCAAAACTCGATCGCCGCCACTTCATCGCCGCCGGCACCACCACACTCGTGATGCCTTTCGTCTCGCGCGGCGCCTCGGCGCAGGCTGCGTGGCCATCGCGGCAGATCCGCATGATTTGCAGCTATCCCGCCGGCGGACAGACCGATCTGCTCGCGCGCGCCTATGGTGAATTCATTGCCAAGCAGGTCGGAAAGACCGTCGTCGTCGAGAACAAGCCCGGAGCCGCCGGCGCGATCGGGACGGCGGAGGTCGCCCGCGCGGAGCCCGACGGCCACACCATCCTGTGCTCGATCTCGACCACCTACATCATGAACCGGGTGGTGATGAAGACTCCCGGCTACGACATGGACAAGGATTTGACGCTCGTCAGCGTCATTCCGGGCGCCGGCCTGTTGCTGGTGGCGAACCCGAAAACCGGCGTCAAGACGTTGGAGGATTTCGTCGCCTTCGCGCGCAAAAGCGGCAAGGTCAACTTCGGCACCTATAGTGCGGGCTCGGCTCCGCATATGACGGTCCACGAGCTCAACAAACAGTATGGCCTTGCCATCGAGCCGATCCACTATCGCGGCGAAGCCCCGATGTGGACGGGCATGCTGGAAGGTACGCTCGATGTGGTCATGGGCAGCTACACGGCAGCGCAGTCGGTTTTGCAGAGCGACCGTGGCACTGTGTTCGCGGTGCATTCGAAGAAGGTCGACGCCATCCCCGATATCAAGACCCTCCCCGAGCAGGGCGCGACGTCGAAATTCTTCACCGTTAGCGGCTTCTCCGGCTGGGCCGTGCCGAAGGCTACACCGCAACCGGTCGTCGACCGCTTGGCGGAGCTTTGCGTCGCTGCCAACAACGACCCGAAGGTGAAGGAGGTTCTCAACACGTTCGTGCTCGAACCCGCGATCGGCTTCAAGGACACCAACGCCCTATATCAGCGCGAGCTGCCGATCTGGATCGAGAGCGCGCGGTCGCTCGGCCTCGAGCCCTCCTGAACCGGGAGACAAGACGCCCCTTCGCGGCGCAGCATCCGACCAAAGCCTAGTGCCGGAAACGCATTTTCCCGCTATGATTGTGCGATGCCGGCGGAAAGGTCTCGCCGGCGCGGACCAGAAAGGCCGATCCCATGACACCGGATGGCGTCGCCGTAGCCGTCATGATCATCCTGCTCTTTCCGATGGGCTATTTCACGCTGGCGTCTCCGGCCTTCCTGCTGGTGAAGCTGGATATCCAGCCCGTCGCCCAGCTTTTGCGCGGAATGTTCAATGCCCATTTTCTGGTGATGCGCGTTGCCGGAATTATCGGAGCAGTAGCTTTCCTGCTCGACGGTCGTCTGGTCGCAGCGATGGGCGTCGGCCTCCTTGCAGCCTTGGCGATCTACGGACGCCGCGGGTTCATGCAGCGGATGGACGAGCAGCTCAGCGCCACGGACGCCGGCGATGCCGAGGCCCCGCGTCGGCTGCGCCGGCTGCATTGGAGCGGGATGCTGGGCAACGCGGTGCTGCTCGCCGCTCTCCTGATAAGCATTCCCTACATCGCCATATCGGCGTGAGAGACATCGCGGGCGCGTGAGGGGCAACCGCTGTCGTCGACGCCGAACCTGGCGTTTGCCTAGTGCTCGTCCGCCGCAACCGCGCCCTGTTGCGCCTTGTGGATCGAGGACGGCACCACGCCGAAATATTTCCGGAACACCCGGCTGAAATGCGATGAGCTGGAGAAGCCCCAGGAGAATGCGACGTCGGTGATGGTCTTGCCGGCGTGGGCCTCGAGCTCCTGGCGGCAATTCTGAAGACGCGCCTGCCAGATGTAGTCGCTCACCGTGGTGCCGCGCTCCGAGAACAGCATGTGCAGATAGCGCTTGGAGCAGCCGAGCTCGCCGGAAATCTGGTCGATGCACAGATCCGGATCGCGCAAATGCTCGCGGATGAAGAACTGCGCGCGCACATAGGTCGCTTCGGGCCCGACGCGATCGAGCATCGTGTCGGCCTCGCGCAGCGGCAGCAGCAAGAGGTCGATCAGCGAATCGGCGACGCCGACCGCACTGTTCGCCGACAGCTTCGCCGCCTCGTCGAAGGTCGCATGGACGAAATCATGGGCGATCCGCCCCGTCCCGGTGCGTGAGGTCAATTTGCAGGCGGGCATTCGCTGCGACGGGAATCCGCGGTCGCGCAGCAGCGCCTTTGGCACGATCACCACGTCATGGCGCGTGAAAGCGGGGCTGATGATCGAATGCGGACAGGAGACGTCATAGGCGATGATGTCGCCCGGGTTCAGCTCGATGTGGCGGCCTTCCTGCTCGAAATAGGACACACCGTAAGTCTGGAAGTGGATCTTGATATACGGGTGTTCATTGGCCTTGGCGCGCGCCAGCGTGTGCGCAATCCGATGCTGGCTGACCTCGATCTGGCAGAGCTTCAGGCGCGAGACGCTGGTGTAGTCGATGCGGCCTTCGAGCGAAGACGCTTCGAGCGGATCGACGTCGAAATGCCCGCACAGGCTCGTCAGCCCGTCGATCCAGCTTTGGATCTGACGTTTCGGCGTCATTCCCGTCGTCGAGAGCGTGTGAATCGTGTCGGACATTAATCCAGCCACTGGTTTGATCCGGAGATTTGACGCGAATCGCGAGCCGCGCTGCCGGAGCCCTGAACCGTGATTGCGTGACGTTTACCTCGATTTTGAGCGATCTTCCAGAACGAGCGCCGTCGTTCCAATGCCACCCTTGTAAGTTAATCCTCCGCCTTAGTTGCAGCGCCGTCAAGGGGAACCTAAGCGTGGGAGACGGTCCCAAAGCGCTGCGGAAGCCGCTGAATTCGCTACTGCAAAATCAAAATCTTCGCGGCCGTGCGCTGTCAAGCAAACCAGCTTCTCTCTTGGGCAAGTTTCCCGATAACGAAGTCGTTAGGGATTGCATCAGGAACAACAAGAACGGGCCGCTCCGCACGTGGACCCGTGGCTCTCATCAGGAGGAGGAAACACCACAGCATCGTTTCTGGTCCCAATCGTGACCGCCCTGCACGAGCAGACGCCGGACGAAAAGCCCGGCGATTAAGCAATGCTTCGGAAACAATAAACGAGACCAATGGAGGAATGACTATGCGCAAGGTACTACTCGCGGCCTATCTTGGCTCCGCGGCGGCCCTCGCCGTCGGCAGCGCGTCGGCCAACGACGAAGTGCTCAAGATGTCGCAGAACCCGAAAGACTGGGTGATGCCGACGGGCGACTACGCCAACACCCGCTATTCCAAGCTGAACCAGATCAACGCACAAAACGTAGGCAAGCTCCAGGTCGCCTGGACCTTCTCGACCGGCGTGCTGCGCGGCCACGAAGGCGGCCCGCTGATCATCGGCAACATGATGTACGTCCACACGCCGTTCCCGAACAAGGTCTACGCTATTGACCTTTCCAACGAGAACAAGATCGTCTGGAAGTACGAGCCGAAGCAGGATCCGAATGTGATCCCGGTGATGTGCTGCGACACGGTCAACCGCGGCTTGGCCTATGGCGACGGCAAGATCTTCCTGCATCAGGCCGACACCACGCTCGTCGCGCTCGATGCCAAGAGCGGTCAGGTGGCATGGACCGCGAAGAACGGCGACGCCAGCAAGGGCGAGACCGGTACTTCGGCCCCCATGGTCGTCAAGGACAAGGTGCTGATCGGCATCTCCGGCGGCGAGTTCGGTGTTCAAGCCCATATGACCGCCTACGACATCAAGACGGGCAAGCTGGCTTGGCGCGGCTACTCCGAAGGACCGGATGATCAAATCCTGGTCGATGCAGAGAAGACCACCGCGCTCGGCAAGCCGATTGGCAAGGACTCCAGCCTCAAGACCTGGCAAGGCGATCAGTGGAAGATCGGCGGCGGCGCCACCTGGGGCTGGATCTCCTACGATCCCGAGCTGAACCTCGTCTACTACGGATCGGGCAATCCCTCGACCTGGAATCCGAAGCAGCGTCCCGGCGACAACAAATGGTCGATGACGATCTGGGCTCGCAACCCTGACACCGGCCAAGCCAAGTGGGTTTATCAGATGACGCCCCACGACGAGTGGGATTATGACGGCGTCAACGAGATGATCCTCTCGGACCAGGCCATCAACGGCCAGCCGCGCAAGCTGCTGACGCACTTCGATCGTAACGGCCTCGGCTACACGCTCGATCGTGCCACCGGTGAGCTCCTGGTCGCCGAAAAGTACGATCCGAAGGTGAACTGGACCTCCGGCGTCGATATGGACAAGAACTCGGCCACCTACGGCCGCCCGAAGGTGCTCGACACCGCTTCGACCGACAAGGCGGGCGAGGACCACAACGTGAAGGGCATCTGCCCGGCCGCGCTCGGCACCAAGGACGAGCAGCCGGCGGCCTACTCGCCGGACACGCAGCTGTTCTACGTTCCGACCAACCACGTCTGCATGGACTACGAACCGTTCAAGGTGAGCTACACTGCGGGCCAGCCCTATGTGGGTGCGACGCTCTCGATGTATCCGCCGCAGGGTGAAACCCACATGGGTAACTTCATCGCCTGGGACGGCAAGACCGGCAAGATCGTCTGGTCGAACAAGGAGCAGTTCTCGGTCTGGTCGGGCGCGCTCGCAACCGCAGGCAACGTGGTGTTCTACGGAACGCTCGAAGGCTACCTGAAGGCAGTCGACGCCAAGACCGGCAAGGAGCTCTACAAGTTCAAGACTCCCTCCGGCATCATCGGCAACGTCACCACCTATGAGAACGGCGGCAAGCAGTATGTCGCAGTGCTCTCGGGCGTGGGCGGCTGGGCCGGTATCGGTCTGGCGGCAGGCCTGACCGATCCGACCGCCGGTCTCGGCGCAGTCGGTGGCTACGCGCCGCTCACAAACACCCGCCCCCGCGGCGCACCTCCGAGGGTGACATCCCGCCCAAATTCCGCATCCCCCACGCGCGCCGGTGCTTGTATCACCCCCCCGCGCCGGCTCGTCTCACCGAATGCCTTCCGAGGAAAATCTCTTGCGTAAAATCTGCTCTGCCATTGCTGCGATGTTCTTGGTCGCGTCCGGGGGAATTGCCGTCGCGGACGGCTCAGGCGATCCGACTGCCGTCAAGCAGAACGAAACCGGCGAATGGTCCGACAAGGAAGGCAATCCAACCTATAAGATCACCGACGGATCCGTCGACTGGTACACCTATTCCGGATACCGCCGCTATCACTCGGACTGCCATGTGTGTCACGGCCCGGATGGCATGGGCTCGACCTACGCCCCGGCGCTGAAGGATTCGCTGAAGACGATGAGCTATGCCGACTTTCTCGGCGTCGTCGCCTCCGGCCGCAAGAACATCTCGACTGCCGCAGAGAACGTGATGCCGGCTTTCGGCGATAACCCGAACGTCGCCTGCTACATGGACGATCTCTACGTCTATCTGCGCGCCCGATCCAACGAGGCCTGGGGCCGCACAAGACCCGGCAAGCACGAGGACAAGAACGACGCCTATACCAAGAACGAAGATTCGTGCATGGGCAAGAAGTGAACGAGCGGAGCCCGACCAGGACCTGGTTCTTGGCGCCCTGCTGGAATTTGAGGAGCTTAAGATGAAGACACGTGCCGCCGTCGCTTTCGAAGCCAAGAAGCCGCTCGAGATCGTCGAAGTCGATCTGGAAGGACCGAAGGTCGGCGAAGTCCTGGTCGAGGTCAAGGCGACGGGCATCTGCCATACCGACGCCTACACGCTCGACGGCTTCGACAGCGAGGGAATTTTCCCGTCGATCCTGGGGCATGAGGGCGCGGGCATCATCCGCGAGATCGGTCCTGGCGTGACCTCGGTGAAGCCGGGCGACCATGTCATCCCGCTCTACACGCCGGAATGCCGGCAATGCAAAAGCTGCCTTAGCCAGAAGACCAATCTCTGCACCGCGATCCGCGCGACGCAGGGCAAAGGCGTGATGCCCGACGGTACCAGCCGCTTCTCCTACAAGGGCAAGCCGATCTACCACTATATGGGCTGCTCGACCTTCTCGAACTTCACCGTGCTGCCGGAGATCGCGGTCGCCAAGATCCGCGAGGACGCGCCGTTCGACAAGAGCTGCTACATCGGCTGCGGCGTCACCACCGGCGTCGGCGCCGTCGTCAACACCGCCAAGGTCGAGCCGGGCTCCAACGTTGTCGTGTTCGGGCTCGGCGGCATCGGCCTGAACGTGATCCAGGGCGCCAAGATGGCTGGCGCGGACAAGATCATCGGCGTCGACATCAACGACTCCAAGGAGGAATGGGGACGCCGGTTCGGCATGACCGATTTCGTCAATCCCAAGAAGATCACCGGCGACATCGTCCCACATCTCGTGACCCTGACCGACGGCGGCGCCGACTACACCTTCGACTGCACCGGCAACACCACGGTGATGCGCCAGGCGCTGGAGGCCTGCCATCGTGGCTGGGGCACCTCGATCATCATCGGCGTTGCCGAATCCGGCAAGGAGATCGCTACCCGCCCGTTCCAGCTCGTCACCGGGCGAAACTGGCGCGGCACCGCCTTCGGCGGCGCGCGGGGCCGCACCGACGTGCCGAAGATCGTCGACTGGTACATGAACGGAAAGATCCAGATCGACCCGATGATTACCCACACGCTCAAGCTCGAAGACATCAACAAAGGCTTCGACCTGATGCATGAGGGTAAATCGATCCGTTCAGTCGTCGTGTTCTAGCTCGAAAAGCGTCACCCCAAGGAGGATCGACCCATGACTGTTGCACTCCATCCCTCGATCGATAACGGCATCAAACAGGGCAGCGGCAGCTTCGCCGGCGGCACGCTCGTATGCAAATGCAGCGACCATCAGGTCAAGGTCGCCGTCAAGGGCGACGTCGCGCATAACCATGCCTGTGGCTGCACCAAGTGCTGGAAACCGCAGGGCGCGAATTTCTCCGTCGTCGCCGTGGTACCCCGCCAGAACGTCACCGTGCTCGAGAACGGCGACAAGCTCCAGATCGTCGATCCATCGGCGGCGATCCAGCGCTACGCCTGCAAGGCCTGCGGCACGCATATGTACGGCCGCATCGAGAACAAGAGTCACCCGTTCTACGGCCTCGACTTCATCCACCCCGAACTGTTCCAGGAGCAGGGTTCGCAGGCGCCGCAATTCGCCGCCTTCGTCTCGTCGGTGATCGAATCGGGCGTGAAGCCGGAGCAGATGGGCGGAATACGGGCTCGGTTCAAGGAGCTTGGACTTGAGCCCTATGACTGCCTGTCGCCGGCGCTGATGGACGCGATCGCGACCCACGTCGCGAAGGCCAAGGCCGCCTGAGCAAAGGCCGCCTGACGTTTGCCGCGCCCCATTCGCTCGCTGGTTCCACCACACCCAGCGAGCGGACGGAGCCGGCCGGGACGATCGCGGCGATGCCGCCGCTTCTCGACTGCACCTGTGTGGGGGCCGTCAGCTCCCTCAGTCCTGGTCTCTGAATGACTGCGCAGGGCCACCACTTCCCGCTTGAAGTGCGCGGCGCTTGCGTTTCTCCCTCCCTCGACTGAGGCATCCTGCTTCGTCCGCACAGGTGTTCTGGCGGACGAAGCTTTTTTTTGTTGTCCCCATATCGAGATGCGCGCGGCGAGATGCGGCGCCCTGCTTTTGACAAACCTTCGTTGCAATCTTTTCCCATCGAGAACAGCTGACTAGAGAACACTCGGCTGTGAATGCTAGACCGAAGCGATCCTTGCTAAGATCGCGACGTGACGATGCCGCGCGAATTCAATAATCAAGAACACGACGGGAGGTATCGAACACATCCGGACATGACATTGGCATTCCTGAGTCCTGCCGGGATCTGCCCGCGCGGGATGACCGCTGGAATGCGACGCCGCGCAGCGGACATTGCACCGACCGGCATCTGGAAAATCTGAAATCAACAAGCTTATGAAGAGCGAGGGACGATCATGATCAAGGTGAAGATCAACGGCCAGGAACAGAGCTGGGACGGCGACCCGGATCTCCCGCTACTCTGGTTCCTGCGCGACGAGGCCGGTCTGACCGGCACCAAGTTCGGCTGTGGCCAGGCCCTGTGCGGCGCCTGCACTGTCATCGTCGACAAGGAAGCCGTGCGCGCCTGCATCACGTCGATCAACGACGTCGCCGGCCGCGAGATCACGACGATCGAGGGACTGCATCCGAACGGTGATCACCCGGTGCAGAAGGCCTGGCGCCAAGTCAACGTTCCCCAATGCGGCTTCTGCCAGGCGGGCCAGATCATGCAGGCGGCTGCGCTGCTGATGGACAACCCAAAGCCGTCGCACGACCAGATCCGCGAAGCGATGTCCGGCAACATCTGCCGCTGCGGCTGCTACCAGCGCATCGAGAATGCGGTCCATCTCGCATCGACGGGAGTGTGACATGAATTTCATCGACAACCCGAAGAAGCTTCGTGGCTTCGAGAAGAACATCAAGGTCGAGAAGGTTTCGCGCCGCAGCATCCTGAAGGGGCTCGGCATCACAGGCGGCTTCGTGCTCGCGGCGCCCGTGATGTCGCGCCAGGCGTTCGCCTACGAGACCGGCGCCGGCAAGATGCCGCACGGCGTCGTGGTCGATCCGCGCGTATTCGTCGCGGTCGCACCCGACGGCACCGTCACCATCCTTGCTCACCGCGCCGAGATGGGCACAGGCGTGCGCACCAGCCTGCCGCTGATCGTGGCCGAGGAGATGGAAGCCGACTGGGCCAGGGTCAAGGTGGAGCAGGCCCATGGCGACGAGGTCAAGTTCGGCAACCAGGACACCGATGGCTCGCGCAGCACGCGGCATTATTTGATGCCGATGCGCCAGATCGGTGCCTCCGCCCGCACCATGCTGGAGCAAGCCGCCGCGAAACGCTGGGGTGTGCCGGCAACCGAGGTCAAGGCCGTCAATCACGAGGTCGTCCACAGCGCAACGAGCCGCAAGCTTGGCTTCGGCGAGCTCGCAGCCGATGCCGCCAAGGAACCGGTGCCGAGCATCGAAGGGCTCAAGCTGAAGGACCCCAAGGACTTCCGCTATCTCGGCAAGGGCCAGATCGGCATCGTCGATCTCCACGACATTACCACCGGCAAGGCGCGTTACGGCGCCGACGTGCGGCTGCCTGGCATGAAGTATGCCGTGATCGCGCGCCCGCCAGTGACCGGCGGCAAGCTGGTCTCGTTCGATCCGGACGCGGCGTTGAAGGTCCCCGGTGTCGAGAAGGTGATGCAGGTGCGCGGCTGGCCGTGGCCGTCGAAATTCCAGCCGCTCGGCGGCGTTGCCGTGATCGCGCGCAACACCGGTGCGGCGATCAAGGGCCGCGACGCGCTGAAGCTGACCTGGGACGACGGCGCCAACGGCAAATACGATTCCGTCGCCTACCGCAAGGAGCTCGAGGAGGCCTCGCGCAAGCCGGGTCTTGTGGTGCGCCAGGAAGGCGACGCCGAGGCTGCTCTGAAGGGCGCCGACAAGGTCGTCGTCGGCGAATATTATCTGCCGCATCTTGCCCATGTCAGCATGGAGCCGCCGGTGGCGGTCGCCGACGTCAAGGGCGACAAGGCGGAGATCTGGGCGCCGGTGCAGAGCCCGGGCGGCACGCGCGAGGACGTTGCGAAGACGCTCGGCATTCCCGAGGGCAATGTCACCGTCAACGTCACGCTGCTCGGCGGCGGCTTCGGCCGCAAGTCGAAATGCGACTTTGCGCTCGAGGCCGCGCTGCTGTCGAAGGAGCTCGGCGTCCCGGTCAAGGTGCAGTGGACGCGCGAGGACGACGTCCACCACGATTTCCTGCACACGGTCTCCGTGGAACGGATCGAGGCGGGGCTCGACAAAAGCGGCAAGGTGATCGCGTGGCGCCATCGCAGCGTGGCCCCGAGCATCGGCTCGACGTTTGCGGCAGATGCAAAGCACCAGGCGCCTTTCGAGCTCGGCATGGGCCTCGTCGACATGCCCTTCGAGATCGCCAACATCTCCTGCGAGAACCCGGAGGCCGCGGCGTTCACCCGCATCGGCTGGTTCCGCTCGGTCTCGAACATCCCGCGCGCCTTCGCGGTCCAGTCGATGGTGGGCGAGATCGCCCATGCAACCGGCCGCGACCAGAAGGAGACGCTGCTCGCGCTGATCGGCAGCCCGCGCATCGTCAAGCCTGCTGTGAAGGACATGTGGAACTACGGCGAACCGATGGATAGCTATCCGATCGACACCGCGCGCCTGCGCAAGGTGGTCGAGCTGGTCGCCGAGAAGGGCGAATGGGGCCGTCAGGTGCCGAAGGGCCATGGCCTCGGCATCGCAGTGCACCGCAGCTTCGTCAGCTATATCGCGACCATCGTCGAGGTGGCCGTCGACGACAAGGGCAAGCTGACCGTGCCGCGGGTGGACACCGCCATCGACTGCGGCACCTATGTCAACCCCGAGCGCATCGCCTCCCAGATCGAGGGCGCGGCGATCATGGGGCTCAGTCTGGCCAAATACGGCGAGATCACCTTCAAGGACGGCAAGGTGCAGCAGAAGAACTTCGACGACTTCCAGGTCCTCAGGATCGACGAATCCCCTGCTGTGACCAACGTCTACATCGTGCCGCCAGGATCCGACACGCCGCCGAGCGGCGTGGGCGAGCCCGGCGTCCCGCCATTCGCGCCGGCGCTGATGAACGCCATCTTCGCCGCGACCGGAAAGCGCATCCGCAGCCTTCCGCTCGGCAAGCAATTGGAAGCATAAAGGCGGGAACACAAGGCGGCCTCGCGCCGTTTGCATCGATCTGACAGGAGCAGATCGATGACCCATACCTCAAAGGCGCTCGCAGTCTCGTTGCTGTCGAGCGCCTTGCTTTTGACGGCCACTGGCGCATACGCCCAGAGCAACACCACACCGCCGACCACCGCGACGCGCCCCAGCACGCCGGACCAGAACTCACTGCCCAACGCCAATGCCACGCCGCCCTCGACCAGCCAGACCACCGGGCAGCACAATCCCGATCCCAAGGTTCGCGAGATGAACCAGAAGGCAAAGGACAAGGTCGAGCGCGAGGGGAAGTAGCGATCTCGCGCATCGGCGTTTTGACGCCGTGATTGTCGGATCTACTTCTTCGCCGAAGCGCAGCGATATGCCTTCTCCCCTTGCGGGAGAGGGCAGCGACGCCGGTTGCCACGACCCCGCTTGGGTGAGGGGTATGCCTGCGTGAGTCTCGCACATTGTGATGCGCGGATAGAACCCCTCATCCGGCGCTTCGCGCCACCTTCTGCCGCAAAGGGAGAAGGGAGGACGCCGACGCAAAATGCGGCGGACGTTGCCGTCCGCCGCATTTGCCCCCTGACACTCCGCTTCTTTCGATCCGCCAGCGGAGCTTACTTCTTCAGCGCGAACACCCAGATCACGCCGCCCTGCGGCACGTTGGCTTCGATGCCGATGTTGTTGGTCACGAGTGCATCCTGGATGCGCTGCGCATCCACGCCCCATCCCGACTGGATCGCGATGTATTGCGTGCCGTCGATCTCATAGGACACCGGCATGCCCATGATGCCGGAGTTGGTCTTCTGCTCCCAGAGCAGCTCGCCACTCTTGGCGTTGAAGGCGCGGAAGTTGCGGTCGTTGGTACCACCCACGAAGACGAGATCGCCTGCGGTCGCCGTCACCGATCCGAACAGCTGCGACTTGGGGAAGTTGTGCTGCCACACCTTCTTGCCCGTGGCGGGATCCCAAGCCTGGAGCTCGCCGAAATGATCGGCACCCGGCTTCGTCTTCAGGCCGATGTCCTCCGGCTTGGTGCCGAGCCAGAGCTCGCCGGGCTTGAGCGGAACCTTCTCGCCGGTGAACCCACCGCAGAAATTCTCGTTGGCGGGCACGTAGACGAGGCCGGTCTTCTGGCTGTAGGCCGCCGACGGCCAATCCTTGCCGCCCCACAGCGATGGACAGAACTCCACGCGCTTGCCGACCACGGGCTTGTGCGCGGGATCGACGATCGGCCTGCCGCTCTCGGCGTCGATGCCCTTCCAGACGTCAGTGGAGACGAACGGCCAGCCGGCGACGTAGTTGATTTTGGTCGGCGTGCGCTCGAGTATCCAGAAGATCGCATCGCGTCCCGGATGGACCAGGCTCTTGATGTTGCGGCCGTCGCGTTGCAGGTCGATCAACATCGGCGCTTCGACTTCGTCCCAGTCCCAGGAATCGTTCTGGTGATACTGGTGATGGGTCTTGATCTTGCCGGTGTTCGGATCGAGCGCGAGCACCGAGGAGGTATAGAGATTGTCGCCGGGATGCATCTCGCCGGGCCACGGCGCGGCGTTGCCGACGCCCCAATAGATCGTCTTGGTGTCCTTGTCGTAATTACCGGTCATCCAGGCCGAGCCGCCGCCGTTCTTCCAGTCCTCGCCCTGCCAGGTGTCGTGGCCGGGTTCGCCTTCGCCCGGGATGGTATAGGTCCGCCACAGCTCCTTGCCGTCCTTGGCATCGTAGGCGGCGACATAGCCGCGCACGCCGAACTCGCCGCCGGAGCCGCCCACGATGACCTTGCCGTCGACGATCAGCGGCATCAGGGTCATGTACTGGCCCTTCTTGTAGTCCTGCACCTTGGTGTCCCACACCACCTTGCCGGTCTTGGCATCGAGCGCGACGACATGGTCGTCTGTGGTGGCGAGATAGAGCTTGTCCTCCCATAGGCCGACGCCGCGGCTGGTCGGATGCAACTGGAATAGGTCGTCGGGAAGCTGCCGCTTGTAGCGCCAATATTCGTCGCCCGTTTTGGCGTTCAGCGCGATCACCTGCCCCATCGGGGTCGCAACGAACATCACGCCGTTGTTGACGATCGGCGGCGCCTCGTGACCTTCGACCACGCCGGTCGCGAAGGTCCAGACCGGGGTGAGGTTCTTTACATTCGAGGTGTTGATCTGGTCGAGCGGGCTGTAGCCCTGCCCGTCATAGGTCCGCCGGTAGAGCATCCAATTGGCGGGCTCCGGGTTTTCCAACCGCTGCGCGGTGACCGGCGCGTAGTTCTCGATCGGGCCTGATACGGCGGCGGTCGAGGCAAGAGTCGATGCAAGACACGTGAAGGTGACGAAGCCGGACAGTAACCACTGCTTCCTGGTCATGGCGTTCCCCTTTTTCATCCGTTTTGAATTCTTGTTTTGAATTCTTGTCGTTCGTCCCGTCGTCCACCCATCGGCGGATGCGGTCTCTCATGACGCGGGCACAACCCGCACGCCCATCATCCCGGCTGCGCGCCACCTACCTTTCCGACGAAGTTTCCGGCGACGCTGAGCGAGCCGTCAGCCAGCGCCAGCGGCAGCGCAGCGAGCCGTCGCGGCGCCGGCCCGAACACGACCTGCGCGCCCGCGCGAGGATCGTATTCGGAGTTGTGGCACATGCATTTGAGCACTTCCTTGTCGCCGACATCGCTCTTCACCCACGCCGTGACAGGACAGCCGGCATGCGAGCAGATTGCCGAATAGGCGAGGATGCCGTCGACGGCGCGCGCTTTTGTCTGCTCGTCGAGCTCGGCGGGGTCGAGGCGGATGATCAAGATCTCGTTGAGGCGCGAGGCGCTGCGCACGACCGATGTCTTTGGATCTTTCGGCCAGGCATGCACCGGCGGTCCGCCGGCCGACAGAGCGGCCGCGGTGACGGGCTTTCCCTCCTGATCGCCTTCGGCGAAGACGAGCAGATCGCCCTTCTGAGGCCGCTCGTCGGAGCCGGGCGCATCCTCGCCCGCGTGGACCTGCGTGGAACAGGCGAAGCACGCCGTGGTGGCCAGCGCACTCTTCAAGAGTGCCCGCCGGGTTTGCTCCGTGCAAGCGTCAGCTTCGGATTCCGCTGTGTTGTCGGAGGATGAAGAGGATGGGTTGAACGATGCACTCGACATGTTCACAAGCAGGCGCTGGAACTCTGCCGAAAAAAAGGCAAAGATTTTTTCCCGCAGTGCATCACACGGTTATGCTCGCACTGATTGAACGCGAACACGCGCATTTGCGCGCATTTTTCTAATTGCAACGTCACGCTACGCGACCGGCATGATGATTTTGCAGATCAGATCAATGCTGCCGGTATTGGTGCAATGCGCCGACGCTCGGCGCGATCGTAGCGCCATCAATGCGGCTGCGCATTTCTCAGGCAGGCATTCTGTATTCTAGGAGCGGAGCACGTGACGCGGCGCAGCGATGCGTCCGGCCAAGGTCGCCGACGCCATCTCGAAACTGTCGGCGATGCGGCGCGCCCTGTCGATGAACAGCGCGGCTGCCTGCGGCGGGCAGACCTCGCGCGCGGTCTGTTCAAACAAATCGAGCCAGCGGTCGAAATGATCCCCGACCAGGTTCAGTGGCATATGCGCCCGCATCGGCGAACCATGGTAGCGGCCGCTCATCAGCACGACCGACGACCAGAAATCCCGGAGCTTGGCCAGATGCTCGTCCCAATTCTGCACGATCGCGAACACCGGCCCCAGCAGCGCATCCTCGCGGACGCGGCCATAGAAACGGGTCACGAGTTCCCCGATCATCTCTTCGGTGATCCCCGTGCGCTCGATCGCGTCCTGGGTCAGCAAATTCCGCCGCGCGGCCGCAGCCTCGCGCTCGGCCTTCAGTCGATCCGACATGTCCCTTGTTATCCGTTCCGTTGTTCCCGCAGGACGCCCGTTCGACATTGTCAGGCCGATTGCGCGCGGCGTCTTTGTCGCAGCGCAAATCGCGGGGGCCGGCGGCGAGCACTCAACGCCCGCCGCCTGCGCCATTGTCAGGCGCCGTAGGTGTAAAAGCCCTGCCCCGTCTTGCGGCCGAGATGGCCGGCGTCGACCATTTCCTTGAGCAGGGGAGCTGGACGGTATTTGGGGTCGTTGAAGCCTTTATAAAAGACCTCCATCACCGACAACATGGTGTCGAGCCCGACGAGATCGGCGAGCGCCAGCGGCCCGATCGGATGGTTGCAGCCGAGCTTCATGCCGGCATCGATCTCTTCCGCCGTCGCAATCCCCTCCTGCAGCGCGAAGATCGCCTCGTTGATCATCGGGCACAGGATGCGGTTGACGGCAAAGCCCGGGCTGTTCTTGGCCGTGATCGCCACCTTGCCGACGCGCTTGGCGAAATCGAGCGCCTTGGCGTGGGTGTCGTCGGAAGTCTGCAAGCCGCGGATGAGCTCCAGCAGCGCCATGACCGGAACCGGATTGAAGAAGTGCATGCCGATGAAGCGGTCGGGGCGGTCGGTCGCGGCGGCGAGCTTCGTGATCGAGATCGACGAGGTGTTCGTGGCGAGCAGCGTGCGCGGCGACAGCGTCGCACAGAGATCCTTCAGGATCTTGAGCTTGAGTTCCTCGTTCTCGGTCGCGGCCTCGATGACGAGATCGCAATCGACGAGCTTGGCGCGATCGGTGGTGCCGGTGATGCGCTTGAGCGTGGCGTCGCGATCGCCCGCCGACATCTTCTCCTTCTTGACCAGGCGCTCGAGGCTGCCGCCGACCGTCGAAATCCCGCGGTTCACCGCCGCATCGGAAATATCGACCATCACGACCGAAAGCCCGGCCGCGGCACAAATCTGCGCGATGCCGTTCCCCATGGTCCCTGCCCCGATGATGCCAACGGTTTGGATCATTGCCTCAAATCCTTTATCCTTACGGACGTGCCCTACCGGCCCCGCCCCATTGTTCCTGCATCAGGGTCTAGCACCGCCCCCGGGCGGGTGCGACCTGATCTTGTCCCTTCATTAAAGCATCCAAGGCGGGAATAAAGCCGCCTTTCGGTCGCGAAACGGCGTGATTTGGTGCCCCGGCCCGTTTGGCCCGGCCGATCTGCGGCATCCCGTCCCCGGAGGGCGCGAGGGTGCGGGGAGCACCGGGCTCGAGGTGGACGCGCCTCAACCGAGACGAAGCACCTTGCCCGGATTCATGATGTTCTTGGGATCGAGCGCCCGCTTGATCGTGCGCATGATGTCGAGCTCGATCCGGGAGCGATAGTGCTGGAGCTCGTCGAGCTTCTCGATGCCGATGCCATGTTCCGCCGAGATCGAGCCGCCCATGGAGGTAACGAGGTCGTTGACGGCCCGTGTGATTGCTGCGGAATACTGGGACAGCGTATCGCGGTCCATGCCCTTCGGACCCATGAAGGAGAAGTGCACATTGCCGTCTCCGATATGGCCGAGCGGATAGGGGCGGATCGGCGGCAGGATTGCGAGCACGGCCTCGAGACCGCTGTCGATAAACTCGGGAATCCTTGAGACCGCGACCGAGACGTCGTAGCTCAAGCCCGGACCTTCGGTGCGCGATGCCTCGGCCACGCTCTCGCGAATTCGCCACATGTTGCGCGACTGCGTTTCGGTTTGCGCGATCACCGCATCCAGCACCCGGCCCGCCTCGAGCTGGTCGGCCAGGAACTGCTCCATCCTGTCCGACATGCCCGTGCCACCGTCCTGCCGTGGCCGGGCCGACGACCATTCGAGAAGGAGATACCATTCGGTCTCAGCCTTGAGAGGATCCTGGGTACCGGGAATGTGCCGCAGCACCATGTCGGTGCACGCACGGCTGATGAGCTCACAGGAGCCGACATTGTCATCGGAAGCAGCATGCGCCTCCGACAGAAGGTCGATAGCAGACTTGGGATCGCGAATCGCGAGCCATGCCGTGCACACGTCTTTCGGCGCCGGCCAGAGTTTCAGCACCGCCTTGGTGATGATGCCGAGCGTCCCTTCGGCGCCCATGAACAGATGCTTGAGGTCATAGCCGGTGTTGTCCTTCTTGAGCGCACGCAGGCCGTCCCAGATATCGCCATTAGCCAGCACGACCTCCAGACCCAACACCAGATTTCGCGCATTGCCATAACGCAGCACCTGCACGCCGCCGGCATTGGTCGACAGATTGCCTCCGATCATGCACGAGCCCTGAGCACCGAGGCTGAGCGGAAAGAGCCGGTCGTGGCGCGCGGCTGTGTCCTGAAGCGTCTCGAGGATGCAGCCTGCCTCCACAATCATGGCATAGCCGACGGGATCGATATTCAACACCTGGTTCATGCGACCGAGCGACAGCACGATGCCGCGGTGCATGGGCCACGGCGTAGCGCCGCCCATCAGGCCGGTGTTGCCACCTTGCGGAACGATGGCAATGCCGTTGTCGTAGCAGAGCTTGACGACAGCGGAGACTTCCGTGGTGCTGGCCGGACGCACGACCGCCGCCGCCTGCCCCGCCAACTCGCCGCGCCAGTCGGTCACGAAGGGCAGCTTGTCCTGCTCGTCCAGGATCAGGCCTTTGTCGCCGACGATGGCCCGCAAGCGGTCGAGAACGGCTGAGGTCACTGGCGCGGTCGGAATCGAGGGAGCGGTGGGAAGGGCTGCACCCGGCATGTGTTCCTCTCTTTTCGGCCGTTCCGCGCCTGGGGCGCGTCAGCCTTCGTTCTTGTTTTCATTCTGGGCGGTGGTGCGATGACCCTAGCATAGGGGGCGCGCTTGGGAACGTCTCCGGCAGTAAGCCTCGTGCGGATTTGCCTGGGATTGCTGAATGCAGGCGCACTTCCGCGGAGCTCCCGTATACCCTACTGTGCCCGATCACATTCGGATTGGAGATCATGAGCCGTTTCTGGAGTCCGGTCGTCCACACGCTTTCGCCCTACGTCCCCGGCGAGCAGCCCAAGCAGGACGGCATCGTTAAGCTCAATACCAACGAGAATCCCTACCCGCCCTCGCCGCGCGTGCTGGCGGCGATCGCAGCGGCCGTGGAGCGGCTGCGCCTTTATCCCGATCCGCGCGCAACGCGCCTGCGTGAGGCGATCGCGGCCCATTGCGATGTGGCGCCCGAGCAAGTGTTCGTCGGCAACGGCTCCGACGAGGTTCTGGCCCACACCTTCCAGGCGCTTCTGAAGCACGAACCACCGCTTCTATTCCCCGACGTCACCTACAGCTTCTACCCTGTTTATTGCGGCCTCTATGGAATAACGCATGACGAGGTGCCGCTCGATGCTGCGATGAGGATCGATATCTCCGACTACAGGCGGCCATCGAGTGCCATCCTCCTCTGCAATCCGAACGCTCCTACCGGCATTGCCCTTCAGCGCGACGCAATCGCATCGCTGCTCGCCGAACAGCCGGACCGGCTGGTGGTGGTGGACGAGGCCTATGTCGATTTCGGCGCCGAGAGCGCCGTGCCGCTGGTTGCACGCCACGACAATCTGCTGGTCATCCAGACCTTCTCGAAGTCGCGCTCGCTCGCTGGCCTGCGGGTTGGTTTTGCCATCGGCCAACGACCGCTGATCGAAGCGCTGGAACGCGTGAAGGACAGCTTCAACTCCTATCCCGTCGATTGCCTCGCGATCGCCGGCGCCGCCGCCGCCATCGAGGACGACGGCTGGTTCCGAGACACCCGTGCCCGTATCATCGCGAGCCGCGAAACCTTGGCCCGCGACCTCAGACAACTCGGCTTCGAGGTGTTGCCGTCGCTCGCCAACTTCGTCTTCGCGCGCCATCGAAGCCGGAGCGGAGCAGATCTCGCGGCAGCGCTTCGCCAGCGTGGCGTTCTGGTCCGGCATTTCGGCAAGCCACGCATCGAGAACTTCCTGCGCATCACGGTCGGAACGGAGGCAGAGTGTGCCCGGCTTATTGAAGTGCTGCGCGGCTTGATCTGAGCCCCGACGGTCCCCGCATCGGGCAAAGTCAAAACGATGAGGCCGAACGCCACCTCGTGCCATGCTGCGCAAGGCTTTGATTTCCGGTCCAATTCGGGTTACCAAACCGCTCCGCCGCCTGCTTTGCAGGACGATCCCCTCAGGGAAATAAACGTGAATCACCTCCGCAGTCCCGAAATCGGCGCACGCGAGACATCGCGGCGGGCGCCGAAGCTCAGGCACGGATGAACGACTTCGCGCGATCCATCGGCGCCGCATTCACGCTGATCGGCGGAGCCGACGCAGAGCTTCTGGGCATCGTCGGACTGTCGGTGCGCGTCAGCCTGACCGCCAGCATTGTCGCGCTTCTGATCGGGGCACCGTTCGGGGCGCTGCTTGCGATCACCCGGTTCCGCGGGCGGCAGGTCATCATCGTCCTCACCAATGCCTTGCTTGGTCTTCCGCCGGTCGTGGTCGGGCTCGCGCTTTATCTTCTGCTGTCGCGCTCCGGCCCGCTCGGTGCGGCCGGCCTGTTATTCACGCCGGCGGCCATGGTGGTCGCGCAGACGCTGCTCGCCACACCGATCGTGGTCGCGCTGGTGCACCGGCCGGCGAGCCTGCTGTGGGCGGAGTATGGCGACTTGGCGCGGATCGACGGGCTGTCGACGTTGCGCAGCATCGGCTTGCTGTTCGCGCTGGGCCGGACCTCGCTGCTGACGGCCTTTCTAGCAGCCTTCGGGCGCGCGATCGCGGAGGTTGGCGCCATCCTCATCGTCGGCGGCAACATCCGCGGTTTCACGCGCACGATGACGACGGCGATCGCGCTGGAGACCAGCAAGGGCGACCTGCCGCTGGCGCTCGGGCTCGGGCTGATCCTGCTCGCACTCAGCGTCGCAGTGTCGACCGTCGCCTTCCTTCTAGTGGGACGCATTGGGGAAAAATAGCTGCTCGCCCCCGACCTTGTAGCCGGCGATGGCCTCCTGCCCCCCAGGAGAGATCAGCCAGTCGATGAAGGCCTGCCCGTCCTGCGCCTTCACGTTCGCATGCTTGGCCGGATTGACCAGCATGACGCCGTACTGGTTGAACAGCCGCTTGTCGCCTTCCGTCAGGACGGTAAGCTCGCCGCGGTTCTTGAATGACAACCAGGTGCCGCGGTCAGACAGCAGATAGGCATTGGACGACGACGCCATGTTCAGTGCCGGGCCCATGCCCTGACCGATCTCGCGATACCAGCCGTCCTTGGCGGCACCGAGGTCGATGCCTGCCTCCTTCCACAGCCGTAGCTCGGCCGCGTGCGTGCCGGACTTGTCGCCGCGCGAGATGAACGGCGCCTTCGCGGCGGCGATCTTGCGCACCGCATCGGCCACGTCCTTGCCGCCGGCGATCTTCGCGGGATCGCTCTTCGGCCCGACAATGACGAAGTCGTTGTACATGACATCAAAGCGCTTCACGCCCTCCCCTTCGGACATGAACTTGTCCTCGGCGGGCCTGTCATGGACGAACACGACGTCTGCATCGCCGCGCCGCCCGATGTCGAGCGCCTGGCCCGTACCGACGGCAACGACCTTCACGTCGATGCCCGCGGCCTTCGAGAACAGCGGCAGCAAGTAACCGAACAGCCCCGACTGTTCCGTCGACGTCGTCGAGGCCACGGTGATGGCGCGCTCCTGCGCGACTGCGATCGTGGACCAGAGCAGAATCGCTCCGAGAGTCATTATCTTTTTCATGCCTCGTCCTTACACCAGATGCCCGATGTTCCAAACTCTACCGTCGATAGAGCCGTACAGGGAACCTCGACAAGCACCGCAACGTGCTTGGTCATGATCCTCGCGACGCTTCCCTGTGAGGAACGTCCGCTCCGCGCGCAAGTTGTCCTCAAGTCAACCCAGGAGGAAACCAGATGAAGAAGATCATTTTGGCATCCGCATGCATCATGGCGCTGGCGACCGGCGGCGCCTTTGCGCAGACACAACCCGCCCCAGGCGCATCCGGCCATGGCGACGTCGGCCCTTCGTCGCGGGGCCCCGCGACCAAGGGCATGACGACCGGCGCGTCGTCGAACATGCAGAACGAGGCCGCCGACAGCAAGGGCAAGCAGACTCCGTCGGCCGGCGGCAGCAACACGAACAACATGGGCAGCCAGGCCGGCGGCGGCGCGGGCTCCGGAAAGTAGGCTTGCATCGATCGGAAGTCCGGAGAGGGGCGATCGTCCCCTCTCCAAGAGTCTTCGTGCCGCCAAAGCTCGCCGATGTCATACGCGAAGGTCTTGGTGTCGAACGAAGCGTGTTGGCGGGGCTGCAGCTTGACTACAGTCACGCCGGCTAACTCGCAGCCGCGCGCTCTAAAGGCTTGGATGTTCTGCAATTGGTCCCACCTACATTGACATCAGTGTGACAGCCGGGGATTTTTACATTGCTGGCGAATCAGCGATGGCCTCAAGCCGAGTACCTCTTGGACAACTCCCAGTGCTTTCGAGACTGATATCGTTGCTGCGCCGCATCCCCGCGGTGAAATGGGCGTTGACCCGGCTTCGGCCTGCGCCGCACGGCGGCAGCATCGCGGTCGCGCCTGATACCGCAGACGCCTCATCCGCCATTGTTGCTGACATTGCAGTAGCCGCGGAGGTTCTCGACACCAGCATCGGCGTGGATACGTCGCACTGCGACGCCGCGGTCGCGGCTTCGGCCGAAGACGACAGCGCCAGCCCTGTCATCGCGGAGAGCCCGTCGGAAGCGCCAGCCGATATCAGCGGCAGCGACGAATCCTCCCGGGAGACGGCGGCGGACGTCGAGCCGGTCGTCGTGGAGGAAGCGTCGGTCGCGACCATCGAGGTCGTGCGCGAGCCGGTCGACGTCCCCGAACTCATCACCAACAGCGATGCATCTCCCGAGCTTGCGGCCGTTGAGCCCGTTGTCGCGGAGGAGGCCTCGTCCGCCGATGCCGCGGTCGAGGTCGTCCCGGTTGATGCCCGCGCTCTCGCCGTCAACGACGAGCATTCCGCTACCGTCGACGTGGATACTCGCTCAACTCTCGACGATGCGTGTGTGGCGCTTGCCGATCGCGAAATCTCGGCGGAGCATGTCGCTGAGGATAGCATCGACAGCGATCCCTCCCCCAGCGCCGCGAAAGTCGCCGACGAGACGCCCAGCGTCGTCACGGATGTTGCGCCGGAGCCGGCCCTCGAGGCTCCCGCTCCGGAGATCACTGGCGCGCCGAAGATCCGTGCAAAGATCGCAGAACCAGCCGACCGCGCCACGCTGATCCGGCAGCGTTGGGCGGAGACCGGGATCAGGATGTGGAATCCGCGCCTTCACGGCGCCGGTGATGCCACACTGAACATCCAGGGCAGTGTCGGGCTGCTGCCGCCCGCGCCCGGCGAGACGATGCCGCGCTACGACAAGCTGGAATTCCGGATGCTCGGTGGACAGATCGTTTGCGAAGGCGTCATTGTCGAAGCACCCGCGCATGCAAGCCAGCGCAGTTTTACGCGGCTCGCCGAGCCGGGGAAACCCGATCGGGTCCGCGAACCAATGCGGGAACGCCAGGCCGCTCTCGCCTGACCCTTTATTCCCTGCGCTCAGGGGATCGGATAGCCCTTCCAGACCCACTCCAGCGCCGACGGCAGCGTCTGCGCGATGGTGGGACGGTCGACGTGCTTGGCGTTGCGCACGAACAGAAACTGATAGTGGTAGCCCTTCTCCGCCAGCACCTTGGCCATCAGCGCGTTGGAGAGGGTCCAGTCGTGCATGCCGTCGGGAATGGTGGGGTTCGGATAGAACAGGTCCTGGTCGCCGCCGAAGAACCAGAAGCGGATCGGCTTGGCCGGCGCAGCGACGATCAGCGGCACGCCGGGCGGCTCGGCCGGCGTGAGCACGCCAGCCTTGGAAATGAGATTGGGTGTGGCCGCCCCCGTCCATGCGCTGTGATATTCCCAGGCGCCGCCGCGCAGCGACGGGTCGTGCGGCCATTGCTGGTTGACCATAGTCGGCGAGAACGCCAGCACGCGGTGATAGAGATCGGGATAGAACCACGCCATGGTGAAGGCTGCCACGCCGCTCGAACTCAGCCCCATGGTCGCACGCCCATCGGGATTTCTGGTCAGCTTGACGTCGGCGTTCTTTTCGACCAACGGCAGCACTTCACGCTCGACGAACTGCGCGTAGGTACCTGACACCGCGTCATATTCGCGGCCGCGCTGACTGCCCTGCGCGTCCTGCCCGCCATTGCCGATCTGGATCGCGATCATCGGCGGCACGCGGCGCTGCGCGATCAGATTGTCGAGCGTAGTGGCGAGATCCTTGTAGGCGTTCGAGCCGCCGTCGCCGACCACGATGAACGGCGCCTCGGTGCCGCGCACATATTGCGCCGGCACATAGAGGTCGATGGTGCGCGACCAGACGCCGGGATGGCTGGTGGTGACGATCATGTGCGACTTGTCCTCCGGCGCCGTGACGGTCGTCATGATCGAGGAGTTGGTGCAGCCGGCGACGTCGTCGCGGATCAGGCCGGGATTGTAGATGGTGCTCTCCTTCGACGGCAGCGTGAAGGATTTTGTCGTCCCGCGCGGCACACCCTCCCTCGCGATCGTCTCCGGCGCAGGATTGTGGGTGGGGCCGATGATAAAATTGCCCTCGGCACCCGGTGGCGGCAGCGTTCCGTCAGGAAGCTCGGTCGCGCGCGGGTAATTGGGATTGGATGGATCGCGCGTCGGAGGCGCCGTCTTGAAATCGAGACCCGTCGTATCGATAAAGAACGGGCCCGCCTTGTCGGTGCTGTTGGCCCCAGGCGGCATCACCATGTTCTGGGTGACGCAGGCCGGCTGCGAGAAGGCAATCGAAGTGAAGGAGACGAGGAAAATCAGCGTCCCCGCAAGGACGGAGAATGATTTGGTCATTTCAGCTCCCGATGCCGACGAGTCTTTCTGGCTCGCCTTGTCGCAAAGTATGACGAGCCGCCTGCGCGCGGTCAAACTCCAGCCGGCCGCGTTGCAGATATGGCCGCCATGCTCAAAACGGGCAGGCACGGGTATTCCGCGCATGCCACGACATTTTTCAGACATGTGGCCGTTGCTGCCGCACCTCGCACGACGTAGCTTGCCGGCCGGCCGCGCGAAGGCCGCGCCCGATCAAGACGACAAGAACAATCTGCAAGAACAATCTGGGAGACAAACTATGAAAGCTCACGGCCGCGCTCTGTGCATTGGCGTTCCTCGCAACCGGCGCGCAGGCGCAGACCGTCAAGGATTTCATTGCGGCGGTCACCAAGAAATGGACCACGCCGTTCGAGCCGTTCCAGCTCATCGGCAACATCTACTATGTCGGCACCGACGGCATCGCCGTCTACATCATCAAGACCTCACAGGGCCTGATCCTGATGGATACGGCGCTTCCGGAATCCACCGGCATGATCAAGGACAACATTGCCAAGCTCGGTCTCAAGGTCTCCGACATCAAGATCATCCTCAATACGCACGCGCATTTCGACCACACCGGCGGCTTCGCCGAGATCAAGAAGGAGACCGGTGCACAGCTCGTGGCCGGTGAACGCGACAAGCCGCTGCTGGAGGGCGGCTATTATCCTGGCGACGAGAAGAACGAGGATCTCGCCTTCCCCACAGTGAAGGTCGATCGCGCCGTGAAGGAAGGCGACAAGGTCACGCTCGGCGACACCACGTTGACGGCGCATGCGACTCCTGGCCACTCGCCGGGCTGCACGAGCTGGGAAATGACCGTCAAGGACGGCAATCAGGACCGCAAGGTGCTGTTCTTCTGTAGCGGCACGGTGGCATTGAACCGGCTGGTCGGCCAGCCGACCCATGCCGGAATCGTCGACGACTACCGTGCGACCTACGCCAAGGTGAAGGCGATGAAGATCGACGTGCTGCTCGGGCCGCATCCGGAGGTCTATGGCATGCAGGCCAAGCGCGCCGAAATGAAGGACGGCGCACCGAACCCGTTCGTCAAGCCGGGTGAGCTCGCAGCCTACGCCACAACCCTGTCGGAGGATTTCGACAAGCAGCTCGCCAAGCAGACCGCCGCGCTCGAGAAGAAATAGCGGTCATCCGGGCATCCGCACACCTTTCCTCGACAAAGAGAGGTGTGCGAGCAGATCGCCTCCCACCATTGGCGATGCGACAGAATGCTGCGCCGACACCGATGGTTAGCAGAGCGTCACCAACGTTTTTGCGGTCTTTTGCAATCGATACGCTCGTTTTCGCCGCCACATATCGTTAACCCGGCCTCACCAATGCAGGCGGCCGGAAAACTCCCGGTAGCGTACAACCTTCGCCGGCTTTCCTGCGAGACCCGCCTAACGCGACCTTTACCCTCGCCGTGCAACATCCCCAGCGTTTTGAAGGGGATCCGGGGCTCGTATTGCAATGCCTGTCACCAATTTGAAGTCTCATCTCGCCGCCGCGTTGCAGCTGTTTCGCGTGCCCGCTGACCACGACCTCACGCGCGCGCAATTCGACGCCTTCTCCAAGCAGATCCCGTTGCTCTATTTCATCCTCATGAGCAACACGATCGCTGTCGCCTATACCTATGTGAGCGTGGCGCCGGACTGGTTGACGCTCATCGTGCCATCCGTGCTGACCGCGCTCGCGGCGCTTCGCACCTTCTGGTGGCTGCGCCAACGGCACCTCGTGCGCACCGATGCCGACATCCTACGCAATCTGCGCGCCACCAACTGGATGACATTGCCGATCGGCGCGGGCTTCACAGTCTGGTCCTTCGCGCTCTACCCTTACGGCGACCCCTTCGCCAAGAGCCAGGTTGCCTTTTACATGGCGGTGACCGTGATCGGCTGCATCTTCTCGCTGATGCATCTGCGCTCGGCGGCACTGATCGTGACGCTGGTCGTCGACGTGCCCTATGTGCTGTTCTTCTGGGCCACCGGCGAGCCGACGCTGAAGGCGATCGCCGTCAACAATCTGCTCGTGTCGGGGGCGATGGTGACGGTGCTGTTCATCTACTATCGCGACTTCGCCGATCTCGTCGCGAGCCGCAAATCGCTGCTGGCGCAGCAGGCGGCGACCCAAGCCCTCTCGGACGAGAACTTCCGCCTCGCCAACCTCGATTCCCTGACCGAACTGCCGAACCGCCGCCGCTTCTTCGCCGAGCTGTCGAGCGCGTTCACCGATGCCGAGCGCAGGAACGTTCGCGTCGCGGTCGGGATCATCGACCTCGATGGCTTCAAGCCGATCAACGACAATTACGGCCATTCGGTCGGCGACCGCGTTCTGATCGAGGCGGGCCGGCGCATCCGCGAAGTCTGCGAGGGCTTCGGCCCGCAGCGGGTGGAATTCGCCAGGCTCGGCGGCGACGAGTTCGGCCTCGTCGTGTGCGGCGACCCTGACGATGCGGATCTGATGCGGCTCGGCGAACGCGTTGGTGACCAGGTCAAGCTGCCCTACCAGCTCGACACCGCCCATACCGGGCTGTCCTGCTCGATCGGCTTCGCGCTATTCCCGCAATCGGCAACGACGGCGGAAGCGCTCTATGAATGCGCCGACTATTCACTTTATCACGCCAAGCGCCATCTGCGCGGCCGCACCGTGATCTTCTCGGGCGAGCTCGAGGCCGAGATCCGCAGCCGCGGCGTCATCGAGAATTTGCTGCGCACCGCCGATTTCAGCACCGAGATGGACTTGGTGTTCCAGCCGATCGTGGACGCCATGAGCGAGCACACCGCCGGCTTCGAGGTTCTGGCGCGCTGGCGCAGCTCCCGCCTCGGCCTGGTTTCGCCGGCCGACTTCATTCCCGCCGCCGAGCGCATCGGCCTGATCCGGCCGCTGACGCAGGCGCTGCTGGTGCGCGCGCTCGCGACGGCCAGGACCTGGCCCGACCACATCCGCCTGTCGTTCAACCTGTCCGCGCACGACATCTGCTCGCCCGAGGGCATCCTGCCGCTGATCACTATCGTCGAGAAGAGCGGGCTGTCGCCGCGCCGGATCGATTTCGAGATCACCGAGACCGCCGTCACCTTCGATTTCGTACGCGCACAACAGTCGATCGCGGCATTGAAGGCGATGGGCTGCGGCATTTCGCTGGACGATTTCGGCACCGGCTATTCCTCGCTGAGCCACGTGCACTGGCTGCCGCTCGACAAGATCAAGATCGACCGCAGCTTCATCGCCGACGTCAACGACAACCCAGTGAGCCACAAGATCATCAAGTCTCTCACGGGCCTCTGTGACGACATGGAGATCGCCTGCGTCGCCGAGGGCGTAGAGACCCGCGCTCAGCTCGACACCCTGCGCCGGCTGGGATGCGACTTCATCCAGGGCTACTACTTCGCAAAGCCCATGCACGGCGACGCGATCGACGAGTATCTCGCAAAGGAACGCCAGCGCCTCGGCGGCGCCGGAGCCAGGGTCGTGGCCTGAGTCGCGCCTGGACTAGCGCAAGCTCGGCAGATCGAGCCCTTTGTCGCGGGCGCATTCGATCGCGGTGTCGTAGCCCGCGTCGGCGTGGCGCATGACTCCGCTGCCAGGGTCGTTCCAGAGCACGCGCGCGATCCGCTTCGCCGCTTCCGGCGTGCCGTCGGCGACGATCACCATGCCGGCATGCTGGGAATAGCCGATACCGACGCCACCGCCATGATGCAGCGACACCCAGGTCGCGCCGCTGGCACAATTGAGCAGAGCGTTGAGCAAGGGCCAGTCGGACACAGCATCCGACCCGTCCTTCATCGCTTCGGTTTCGCGGTTGGGGCTCGCCACCGAGCCGCTGTCGAGATGGTCGCGGCCGATCACGATGGGTGCCTTCAATTCGCCGCGCGCCACCATCTCGTTGAAGGCAAGGCCCAGGCGATCGCGATCGCCGAGCCCGACCCAGCAGATCCGTGCCGGCAGGCCCTGAAACTTGATGCGCTCCCTGGCCATGTCGAGCCAATTGTGCAGGTGCTTGTCGTCAGGCATCAGCTCCTTGACCTTGGCGTCGGTCTTGAAGATGTCCTCGGGATCTCCCGACAGCGCCGCCCAGCGGAACGGCCCGACGCCGCGGCAGAACAACGGACGGATATAGGCGGGGACAAAGCCCGGAAAATCGAAGGCATTCTTCAGGCCCATGTCCTGGGCCATCTGGCGGATGTTGTTGCCGTAGTCGAGGGTCGGGATGCCTTGCGCATGGAAATCCAGCATGGCCTGGACGTGCTCGACGATCGAGGTTTTCGAGGCGCGCTCCACGGCCTTGGGGTCGGCGGCGCGCGTGGCTTCCCACTCCGCGAGCGTCCAGCCCTTCGGCAAATAGCCGTTGATCGGATCGTGCGCGCTGGTCTGGTCGGTGACGATATCGGGCCTGACGCCGCGGCGGACCAGCTCGGGAAAAATCTCCGCGGCATTGCCGAGCAGACCGACCGAGACCGCCTTCTTCGTCTTGGCCGCCTCCGCCGTGATCGCAAGTGCCTCGTCGAGCGTGGCGGCCTGGCGATCGAGATAACCGGTGCGCAGACGCATCTCGATGCGGCTCGGCTGGCATTCGACTGCCAGCATCGAGGCTCCCGCCATGGTCGCAGCCAGCGGCTGCGCGCCGCCCATGCCGCCGAGACCGGCCGTCAGAATCCATTTGCCGGCGAGGCTGCCGCCGTAATGGCGACGCCCGACCTCAACAAAAGTCTCATAGGTGCCCTGCACGATGCCCTGGCTGCCGATATAGATCCAGGAACCCGCCGTCATCTGGCCGTACATCATCAGGCCCTTGCGATCGAGCTCGTTGAAATGATCGAGCGTCGCCCAGTGCGGCACGATGTTGGAGTTGGCGATCAGGACGCGCGGCGCGTCAGCATGGGTGCGGAACACGCCGACCGGCTTGCCGGACTGGACCAGCAGCGTCTCGTCGGCTTCGAGCTTGCGCAACGTCGCAATGATCCGGTCAAAGCTCTCCCAGTCGCGCGCGGCGCGGCCGATGCCGCCATAGACCACGAGCTCGCTCGGACGTTCTGCAACGTCGGGATCGAGATTGTTCATGAGCATGCGCAAGGGCGCTTCCGTCAGCCAGCTCTTGGCGCTGATTTCGCTGCCGCGGGGCGCGCGGATGGTGCGGTCATTGTCCAGTCGGCGGTTCATGCGGAACACCTCGTCAGGCAAGCGTCGGAAACGGGTCGGTTGAAAGTACGGCGAGCGCCGCAGCCGGCAGCGCGTCGGCCTCGATCATCGCTGCAGCCTTGGCGAGATCGCCGGCCATGTAGCGGTCTGCGCTGAGCGGCGCTACCTGCTCGCGCAGTGCCGCAATGACGGCAACGAGCGGCGCACTCGTCGCATGCGGCGCGCGTAGCGTGATGCCCTGGGCGGCGACCAGGAACTCGATGCCGAGGATGGCAGCGAGATTGTCGGCCATATCGGACAGCCGCCGTGCGGCATGCGCGGCCATCGAGACGTGGTCTTCCTGGTTGGCACTGGTCGGCGTCGAGTCGATCGAGCAGGCGGCCGCGCGCTGCTTGTTCTCGGCATAGAGCGCGGCCGCCGTCACCTCGGCGATCATGAAGCCGGAATTGATACCGGGATCGGGAGTGAGGAACGGCGGCAGGCCGAAATTGAGCGCGGGATCGACCAGCGTCGCGATGCGCCGCTCGCTGATCGCACCGATTTCCGACAGCGCAAGCGCGATGGTATCCGCGGCAAAGGCCACCGGTTCGGCATGGAAGTTTCCGCCGGAGACGATCTCGCCGGTCTCGACCAGCACGAGCGGATTGTCGGTGACGGCATTGGCCTCGACGATCAGCGTCCGCGCCGCCTGCACGATCAGGTCGAGCGCCGCGCCTGCGACCTGCGGCTGGCAGCGCAGGCAATAGGGATCCTGCACGCGCTCGTCGCCTTCGAGATGCGACAGGCGGATGTCGCTGCCCTCGAGCAGCGCCATCAAGGCTGCCGCGGCCGCGATCTGTCCCGAATGGCCGCGCAGCGCCTGGATTTCGGGGCGGAACGGCGCCGTCGAGGCCATCGCCGCATCGACCGACAGCGCGCCGGTGACGAGCGCGGCGCGGGCCAGGCGAAATGCGCGCAGCACGCCGGAGACGGCGTAGGCAGTGGAGAATTGCGTGCCGTTGATCAGCGCGAGCCCTTCCTTGGGACCGAGCGTCAGTGGCGGCAGGCCGGCCGCGGCGAGCGCCTCGCGGCCCGATACGATCTTGCCATCGACGATCGCCTGCCCTTCGCCGATCATCACGGCGGTCATATGCGCGAGCGGCGCGAGGTCACCGGAAGCGCCGACCGAACCCTGCTGCGGCACCAGCGGTGAGACGCGCCGCGCCAGCATGGCCTGCAGCTGCTCGATCACCTCGCGGCGCACGCCGGAGGCGCCGCGCCCGAGCGAGATGATCTTCAGTGCCATCATCAGGCGGACGATGGGCTCGGGCGTCGCCGCACCGACGCCGCAGCAATGCGAGACGATGAGGTTGCGCTGGAGCAGCGCGGTCTGGTCCGGCGGAATGCGCTTCGAGGCAAGTTTGCCGAAGCCGGTGTTGATCCCGTACACGGGAGCGTCGGCGCGCGCGGCCCTTGCAACGATCTCCGCGGCCGCGTCGACGCGCGGCCAGAACGAGGGATCTAGAACAACAGACGCGCCTTCGAGCACGCGCGCGAGGTCATCGAGGCCGACGGTTCCCGGCTTGACGACGATCGGCGCGCGCTTCTCCGTCATTGTCCCCTCCACACCCGGCGGTGCAGCGGATTGAAGCCGATACGGTAGACCAGCTCGGCGGGGCACTCGATGTCCCAGATCGCAAGATCACACCATTTGCCTGCCTCTAACGTGCCGGTATCATGGAGCACGCCGAGCGCTCGCGCGCCTTCCCGGGTGACGCCGGCAAGGCATTCGGCCACATTCATCCGGAACAGCGTCGCGCCCATGTTCATGGCAAGCAGGAGCGAAGTCAGCGGCGAGCTGCCCGGATTGCAGTCGGTCGCAAGCGCCATGGCAACGCCGTGCTTGCGGAACGCCTCGACCGGCGGTTTTTGCGTCTCGCGGATGAAGTAGAAGGCGCCGGGCAGCAGCACGGCCACCGTTTTAGCTTTTGCCATCGCCGCTGCACCGGCTTCGTCGGTGTGCTCGAGGTGATCAGCCGATAGCGCCGAGAATTTCGCGGCAAGCGCAGCGCCGCCGAGGTTCGAGAGCTGGTCGGCATGCAGCTTAACCGGCAGTCCAAGCCGCCCCGCTGTCTCGAACACCTGCGCCGTCTGCTCGCCGGAAAATGCAATCCCCTCCATGAAGGCATCGACGGCATCGGCCAGGCCGGCCTTTGCAATCGCAGGCAACATCTCCCTGCAGACGAGATCGATGTAACGATCCTTGTCGCCCTCCGCCTCGATCGGCAGCGCATGCGCGCCGAGGAAGGATGTGCGGATCGCGACCGACCGCTGACAGCCGAGGCTTCGCGCGGCGGCCAGCTGGCGCATCTCGGTCTCGGTATCCAAGCCGTAGCCGGACTTGATCTCGACCGTGGTGGCACCCTCGGCAATCAGCGCATCGAGCCGCGGCAGCGCGTGTGCTACGAGCTCGGCCTCGCTTGCCTTGCGCGTCGCGGCCACTGTCGAGACGATACCGCCGCCGGCGCGCGCGATCTCCTCGTAGCTCGCGCCCTTCAGGCGCAGCTCGAATTCATGGGCGCGGTTGCCGCCATAGACCAGATGGGTGTGACAATCGACGAGACCGGGCGTGATCCAGCGCCCTCCGCAATCGATCCGTTCGGCTGCATCGGCATCCGCCGGAAAATCAGTCTGCGCACCTGCATAGACGATACGGCCGGCGCGCGCGGCGATCACGCCATGCTCGATCTCACCAAGATCGGGGCGGTCGGCCCGCATCGTGGCGAGCCGGGCGTTATGCCAGATCCGGTCGAAGCGCTCTGCCATGCAACTGTCCCTTCGCGGATGCCCCTGCGCCCTGGGATGCTTGACTTATATGTCTAGACATATAATCGTGTCGCGGTTCTGTCCAGCCGGCATGGAAACATGACACGACTGCATTTCGCCTCCGCGCTCCTGCCCTCGGGCTGGGCCAATGACGTGCAGGTGGTGATCACCGCCGGCGCGATCGCCGAGGTGACGCCGGGCGTGGCCCCGGCCTCCGGGGACGAACACCACGACATCGCGCTTCCGGGACTTGCGAGCCTGCACAGCCACGCCTTCCAGCGCGGCATGGCGGGTCTCGCAGAACTGCGCGGCGACAGCACCGACACCTTCTGGACCTGGCGCGAGGCGATGTACCGCTTCGCGCTGGCGATGACGCCTGACGACGTCGCAGCGGTCGCGACACTGCTTTATGTCGAGATGCTGGAGCAGGGTTTTACCCGCGTCGGCGAATTCCATTATCTGCATCATGACCGCGATGGCTCGCCCTACGCCGACATCGGCGAAATGGCCGCACGCATCGCGCAGGCCGCCGAAGCCTCGGGTATTGCACTGACATTGCTGCCGAGTTTTTATGCGCACGGCTCATTTGGTGGCGCAGCACCGCATGCCGACCAGCGCCGCTTCATCTGTACGGTTGATCAGTTCGCCGCGCTGGTGAGCGCCTCGCGCAAGGCGATTGAACAATTGCCGGGCGCAAATATCGGTATCGCGCCGCACAGTTTGCGCGCTGTGACGCCGGCCGAGCTTGCAGCGATCATTCCGCTCGCGGACGGCGGCCCGGTGCACATTCATGCCGCCGAGCAGGTGAAGGAGGTCGAGGATTGCCTGGCCTGGTCTGGACAGCGTCCAGTGCAATGGCTGCTTGAGCACGCGCCAGTCGACCGACGCTGGTGCCTCATCCACGCGACCCACACGACGGATGAAGAAGTCACTGCATTCGCCAAGACTGGCGCGGTCGCGGGACTCTGCCCTATCACCGAGGCAAGCCTTGGCGACGGCATTTTCTCGGCTCGCGAATTCGTCGGTGCCGGCGGTGCCTTTGGCATTGGCACGGATTCCAATGTGCTGGTCGGCGTCGCCGACGAGCTGCGCCAGCTCGAATATGGCCAACGGCTCAAGCACCGCGAGCGCAACGTGCTCTCCGCCGGCGCAGGCCGCTCGACGGGACGCGCCCTGTTCGATCATGCGCTTTCAGGCGGCGCGCGGGCACTAGCACAGATGTCAGTCGGTCTCACGCCAGGTGCGCGCGCCGACATCGTCACGCTCGACACCACGCATCCCTCGCTGGCGGGGCGCGCGCGCGACGCCGTCATCGACGGCTGGATCTTTGCCGCAGGCAGCGGTGCGGTCGATTGCGTCTGGGCCGGCGGCGACAAGGTCGTCGAGGGCGGACGGCACCGGCTGCGCCAGACCGCACGCGAACGCTTCAACGCGTCGGTCCGGAGGCTCGTCGCATGAGCCTCGCCACAGATGCCGCCGACAAGCCGACGCTCTACAAACGGATCCGCGCCGACATCGAGAAGCGCATCCTGACCGGGGAATGGCCGCCGGGCCATCGCATCCCGTTCGAGCACGAACTGGTCGCGCGCTACGGCTGCTCGCGCATGACCGTGAACAAGGCGCTGTCGGAGCTCGCCCAAGCCGACCTGATCGAGCGGCGGCGACGTGCCGGCTCCTTCGTCCGCCGGCCGCAACACCAGTCGGCCGTGCTCAAGATCGCCGACATGCGCGCAGAGATCACCGGGCTTGGGCGCGCTTACGGCTACGAGCTGATCGGTCGCAAGCTCCGCGCCGCAACCGCTGCCGACCGCGACCGCCTCGGCGTCAAGAAGGCGGGCAAGGTGGTCGCGATCACCTGCCGCCACAGCGCCGACAACGTGCCTTTCGCCGTCGAGGACAGACTGATCGATCTCGCGTCGGTGCCGGATGCGGCGACCGCGGATTTTTCGCGTGAGCCACCCGGCTCATGGCTGCTTCACCATGTTCCATGGACAGAGGCAGAGCATACGATCAGCGCTATCGTTGCGGACGATCGCACGGCCGAAGCGCTCGACATCGCCGTCGGCGCACCCTGCCTCGTGATCGACCGCTATACCTGGCGCAGCACGCGCACGATCACCGCCGTGCGGCTGCTCTATCCCGGTGACTCTCACCGCCTTGTCGCCCGATTCAAGGGAGGCTGAGAGGACGATGTCGGCACAAATCGTGCAACGTTTCGGGCAACGGTCCATTGGGACTGACAATGATCAACAGGACGTCAATCCATCGATCGGCAAGAGGACGACAATCATGCGTAGTTCGAAAGTATTTGCGGCAGTCATTGCGCTTACGGTCTCCACCCCCGTGCTCGCCGACGACGTCAAGGTCGGCGTCGGCATCTCCGGATGGACCGGCTTCGCGCCGCTGACGCTGGCGAAGGAGGCCGGCATCTTCAAGAAGAACGGCCTCGACGTCACCATCAAGAAGATTCCGCAGAAGGATCGCCATCTCGCGATCGCGTCCGGCGACGTCCAGTGCGCGGCAACGACCGTGGAGACCTGGATCTCCTGGAACGCCAACGGCGTCGCGACCAAGCAGATCTTCCAGCTCGACAAGAGCTACGGCGCCGACGGCATGGCCGTGCGGAACGAGCTCGCCGCGATCAAGGATCTGAAGGGCAAGACGGTTGCGGCTTCCGCGCCCGGCACCTCGCCCTATTTCGCGCTGGCCTGGATGCTCAAGAAGAACGGCCTGTCGGTGAAGGACGTCACCGTCGTGAACCTCGAGCCGGCCGCGGCCGCGCAGGCCTTCGTCTCCGGCCAGAACGATGCCGCGATGACCTACGAGCCGTATCTGTCGACGGTTCGTGCCGCCCCCGACAAGGGCAAGATCATCGCCACCACGCTCGACTATCCGATGGTCATGGACACGTTCGGCTGCACGCCGAAATTCCTCACCGAGAACCCGAAGGCCGCCAAGGCGCTCGCCGACAGCTATTTCGAGGCGCTCGACATGATCGCCAAGGACCAGGCCAAAGCCTACGAGATCATGGGCGCCGACGTGAAGCAGAGCGGCGAGGCGTTCGGCAACTCGGCAAAGTATCTGCGCTGGCAGGACAAGGCAGCGAACCAGAAATTCTTCGCCGGCGATTTCCTGACCTTCAACAAGGAAGCCGCCGACCTCCTGCTGGAGATCGGCATCATCAAGGCCGCGCCGAAGGTCGAGGATCTCTTCGACGCCAGCTACATCAAGTAAATCTCCCAGGAGCCGCCGGCCCCGTCTCGCGGCGGGGCCGGTAGACTTGTTCACCACCGGGATACACAGTTTGATGCGTCCCCTCGATCCCGTGACGTCAAGGCAGCGCGTGGCTTACGGCCTTGCGTTCTTCGTGGTGTTCGTTGCCCTCTGGTCCTGGGCAACCTTCGGCGGCCACGTGTCGAAAGTGTTCCTCGCCAACCCGCTGACCATGGTGCAGGAAGGCGTCGATCTGATCATCAAACAGGGCTTCCTGTTCGACATCGGCATGACGATCTGGCGCGTCGTCGGCGGCTTCGTACTGGCCGCCATCATCGCCGTGCCGTTCGGCGTGCTGATGGGCGCCTACAAGCCGGTCGAGGCATTCCTTGAACCGTTCGTCTCCTTTGCGCGCTATCTGCCGGCCTCCGCTTTCATTCCCCTCCTGATCCTGTGGGCCGGCATCGGCGAGCTGCAGAAGCTGCTCGTCATCTTCATCGGCTCGGTGTTCCAGATCATCCTGATGATCGCGGTCACCGTCGGCACCACGCGGCGCGACCTGGTCGAGGCGGCCTATACGCTGGGGGCCAGCGACCGCGGCATCATCCGCCGCGTGCTGTTGCCCTCTTCCGCGCCGGAGATCGCCGAGATCCTGCGGCTGGTGCTGGGCTGGGCGTGGACCTAAGTCATCGTCGCCGAACTGATCGGCTCCTCCTCCGGCATCGGCCACATGATCACCGACAGCCAGGCGCTGCTCAACACCGGCCAGATCATCTTCGGCATCATCGTGATCGGGCTGATCGGCCTGGTCTCGGACTTCCTGTTCAAGGCATTCAACGCGTGGCTGTTTCCCTGGAGGCTCGCATGACGATCCTCAAGATCGAACAGGTCTCGCGAACCTTTCCCGCGCGCCACGGCAACGCCCCGACGAGGGCGCTGGAGCCGACCGATCTTGTGATCGGCAACAACGACTTCGTTACTATCCTTGGCCCTTCCGGCTGCGGCAAGTCCACGCTGCTGCGCATCGTCGCCGGCCTCGATCGTCCGACCGGCGGACGCGTGGTGCTCGATGGACGCGAAGTGACCGGCCCGGGCGCCGACCGCGGTATGGTGTTCCAGTCCTACACGTTGTTTCCCTGGCTGACGGTGCGCGAGAACATCGCCTTCGGCCTGCGCGAGCGTGGCGTGCCCGAGGCGGAGCGAAACAAGATCGCCGACGCCTTCATTCGCCAGGTCGGCCTGTCCGGCTTTGAGAACCATTGGCCCAAACAACTCTCCGGCGGCATGCAGCAACGCACCGCGATCGCGCGCGCGCTCGCCAATGATCCCAAGATCCTGCTGCTCGACGAGCCCTTCGGCGCGCTCGACAACCAGACACGCGCCCTGATGCAGGAAATGCTGCTCGGCATCTGGGAGCGCGACCAGAAGACCGTGCTGTTCGTGACCCACGACATCGAGGAAGCGATCTTCCTCGGCAGCCGCGTCATCGTCATGAGCGCGCGTCCCGGCCGCATCAAGGCCGAGATCAACGTGGACCTGCCGCATCCGCGCTCCTACAAGATCAAGACCACGCCCGAATTCGTCCAGTTGAAGGAACGGCTGGTCGAGGAGATCCGCACCGAGGCGTTGAAGGTTGCCGAGCATGCCTGAGACCTTTTCACGCGCAAACGGCGAGCGGGTTCTCGCCGATCTCAATGCGCTCCGTGCCATCGGCGCCTACAAGACCGGCGTGCACAAGCCGACTTTCTCCGAGCCGCACAAGCTTTCGCTGGATTGGCTGGTGCGGAAGCTACCCGACGCGGGCCTCACCGCCGCGATCGACGGCATCGGCAATGTCTTCGGCACCAGCGCAAAGTCGGGACCCAAGCTGCTGGCGGGATCACATCTCGAAAGCCAGAACTACGCCGGCTGGCTCGACGGGCCGCTCGGTGTCGTCTACGCGCTCGAAGCGGCCCGCGTGCTCAATGCCGATCCCTCGCTCGAAGGTGCGGTCGAACTTGCCGCCTGGTGCGACGAGGAGGGACATTTTGGACACTTCCTCGGTTCGCGCTCCTATGTCGGGCAAGTGACCGAGGCCGACATTGATGTCGCACGCGACCGTACCAGCGGCCGCACCATGCGGGACGCACTCGCCGACATGGGGCTCGCAGGACGACCGCGCACTACCGCCGAGCCGGGCCGGCACGTCGGATATCTGGAAGCCCATATCGAGCAGGGCGACACGCTCGAGAGCGGCCGCCTTGCGATCGGCGTTGTCACCTCCATCGTCGGCATCTGGCAATACCAGATCAATTTCGTCGGTGAGCAGAATCACGCCGGCACGACCCGCATGGCTGCACGGAAGGATGCCGGGCTGGCGCTGGCAAAGTTCTGCGTCGCGATCGACGAGCGTTTCCCCGATAGCTGCGGGCCGCGCACGGTCTGGACCACCGGCCGCATCACGCTCGATCCCGGCGCGCCCAGCATCATTCCGGGGGGAGCCGAAATGCTGTTCCAGATCCGCGACGACGATCCTTTTGTCATCGCCCGCCTGGAGCAACTGCTGCGGAGCATGGCGGACGAGGCCAGCGCGAACGGTCCCTGCACCGTCACCGTGGAAAAGATTCGCACTGGCGCGCCGGCCATGATGAACGCGGGCATCCAGGACGCGATCGAAGCCGCGAGCAAGGCCCTGGCCGGCGGACGATCCATCCGCATGCCCAGCGGCGCCGGCCACGATGCGCAGATGCTTGCGGCCGTCATGCCCGCGGGCATGCTGTTCGTACCGTCGATCGGCGGCATCAGCCATCACTGGACCGAGAACACCGCTGACGCTGACATCGCCACCGGCGCCCAGGTGTTCGTCGACGCTTGCAGGCGGATACTCGGCGGCTAGAACGGCGCGCCGCCCCCACTCTCTCCCCATCGTCATTGCGAGCGAAGCGACTTGTCCGCCGAAGCTTTAGCGAAGGCGGAAGCAATCCAGAATCCCTCCGCGGCGGCAGACTGGATTGCTTAGCTGCGCTCGCAATGACGGCGTATGAGGCGGCAGCTTCGTCCTCCCAGCACCACTGTCATTCCCCGCGAAAGCGGGGTATCCAGTACGCCGCGGCTTCTCGGTTCAATCATAACACTGTCTCGGAATACTGGATCGCCCGGTCAAGCCGGGCGATGACAGGGAGTGTGTAGCCGCGGACACAGCTTCGCGTCCTCGCGGCGCGTTTCGCCCGAGCTTTGCCTGGTAGCTCCACCCTCTTGTCCAAGAGGGCGCAGGGAAGGCCGGGTGCCGGCTGGCACCCGCGGTCCGCTGCGCGAAAATGGTGCGCAAGGAAACCGCACAGCAGCATACAGGTGTAGCCAATCACTCGGCCTTCCCTGCGCGATGGTTGGACGGCTTATGCCGTGCTCTCCCGGGAGCCGAGTTCTCTTTGGCCTCCCTCGCCTTCGCGAAATTCACCGGCACCGCGCCGGTTGACGCAGATGCCGCATTCGCCAGGGCTTGACCGTAGCAACGACGGCCAGGACCACACGGTTTTGCCGTACGCACGGCCCGCCATTTCGCCGCAGTTTTTCCAGCCCTGTCGACGGAGCCGGAAACTTACAGACGAGACGAAGCCTAGCAGCGCCGCTCGTCGGAACGAAGCCTTGGGCTCACGGAGAGCAATCCGCCCTGCCCTTGGCCACTCGCACCCGAACGCTGCCGCGTCCACCGCAAGCCCGGCTCGCGAACGTGACGACCACAAGATCGCCCCTCAAGGATGAGCCGGGATGAGCGACACATACGCCAAAACCGAATTTCGGTAAAGTGGAATATTTTTGCGGCCAACGATTGACAGAGGAGCGACACAGGCGCGGTCCCGTAGCCCGGATGGAGCGCAAGCGTAATCCGGGAAGGTGCCAGACACCGCGCGAGCGGCCCCGGATCGCACTTGCGCTCCATCCGGGCACCGGGGCTTCGCCGTCCTACATCATCTGCTTTGCGCAAAAAAAACACCCGGCGGTTTCCCGCCGGGTGTTCGTTCATGTGTTTCGACAGATCTTACCAGTTGCGCTGAGCGCGGAGGATCATGGCGATCGAGTCCTGGTCCTTCAGTTCGTAAACCGCGGCCGGCTTAGCGGTAATAACGTTCGGGACGAGGCCAACCGTACCGGAGTACTTCTGGTCGAGGTGGGTCCAGGAGACGTCAGCCGAGAACGTCAGGTTCTTGACCGGGGTCCAGCGGGTGACGACACCGAGCTGGCCGATGGCGAAGTCCGGGTTACAACCCGTCACACCGGCCAGGCCGCCGAACACGCCGCCAGCACCGCCGGCGCCGCAGAGGGTGGTCTTGGCCAGCGTGCCGAACTGGGCCTGTGCGTAGGCACCGTACAGCGAGGAGTTCCAGTATGGATCCCAGTTGTGGGTGTAAGCGCCGCGGAAACCCCAGGTCTTGACGGTTTCCTGCGAACTGCCGGTCACGAACACCGTATCGGGAGCGCTGGCGAAGCCGATGCTGCCGTAAGAGCCAGCAATGCCCGAATTGCCGTACAGCGCGTAGCTGCTGCCCGACAGATTCTGGAAGTTGTAGCGGGTCGCACCGTCGGTGTAGACGCCCTGGATGTTGATCGTGTCACCCGCGCCGGTCGGGATGTTCTTGATCGACAGAGCGAGCTGAACCGCCCAACCCCATTTGTCGTCGGGGTGGCCGGTCGGCTCGGTCGCGCCGTAATAACCGACGTGGTTGTCATGCGCAGCCACCGACGCCTGGAACAGGCCCCAGGCCTGGTCGACACGGACCGTACCAACAAGGTTCGGCGAACGAGTGCCGCCGATCGCGTTGGTGCCGTACGAGCCGCCGATCATGCCGCCCGCGGTCGCGCCGGTCATGTTGACGTTTCCGGCCTGATAGTAGGCCGAGACGTCTTCAGCCGAGAACGACGCCGTGATGCCCTGACCGAAGTCGGCGGTGTAGGTGAACTGGTTGACACCAGTGACCGTGCCGCTGCCGCCGACGAGGTTGTCGGTGATGTTGCCGGGATAGTTGGTCCAGGGCGCGTCGAACTGCGACACGGCCTTACCCATGGTGAAGCCGGCGAACTGAATGAAGGCGTAGTACACGCCGAGTGCGCCACCCGAGGTGTTGCCGTCGGTGCCGTTGACCGAGCCGCTACCATTCGAACCAACGAGGCCGGTGCCGGCAGCGTTGAGACCGAGCGTACCGCTGTACTGGGTTGCGCCCGTTGCCGACCCGGTCGGGGTATAGTTGCCGCTCGTCCAGGTGAAGACGCCGTCGAAGAAGGTGCGGACCACGCCGTATTCGGTCGCTGTGCGGGTGTCGATGTTGAGGTCTTCACGAGCGCGGAAGGTGTAGTAGTTCATCAGGCGGTTGCGAGCACCGGCAGTGCCGCCCTGGTTCGGATTGAAGTCCGAGTTGGTGTTGAAGTTCGCGTCAGCGCGCACGTAGCCGCCGAGCTTGATGCAGGTGTCGGTGCCCGGGATGTAGTAGAAGCCGGCGCCGTACAGCGAACAGATCTTCACGTATTCGACCGCCTTGGCCTTCACGGGAAGATCGGCTGCGAACGCCCCGGAGGCGGCCATCAGGCCGGCAGCCGAGCCGAGAAAGAGTGTCTTCGTCAACTTCATTAGTAAACCTCCAGGTCGGTTCAGGGGGCTCGGGTCCTCGGTGGACGCCGCTTTACCCTCTCAATTTCGATCAATTCAGATCCGCACGAAGGTCCGGACTGAAACGACAGCGAGGTGCCCCCCCTCCGTCGTGGCTTCACATATAGTTTATAAAAACAACTGCCTCAATTTATTGATTTGATGAATCGACAGTTCCGGCCGGGATGTGGCTTAAGAGCAACAGCGGCGGCTTTGGTAGCGAAGATTCCATATAACCAAACAAGAAAAGCCCTCAGGGGGCATCCCGAGGGCTTCTTGGAGGTCTCGCATCGCTGTCCATCGAGCGGGTCAAGAGCAGCGAAATAGAGTACGATAGTCGATAATAAAATTAATTGTTCTTTGCAAGCAATAATTTGTCCTGTGATTTCAGCTGCGCGGTATCTCCCTGTGGTCGGCGCGCGATTTTCGAGACGCTTCCAAGATATCCCATTAAAGATGGCTCATAGAACAAATGGGGAGGGAGCCACATGATCGAGAAGAAACTCGACAGGGCGATTACGGACTTTATCTGGAACGTCGTTGAAATTCATTCCCAGCTGGAGGACATCCACACCAGCTGGGCCGGACTGCTGGGCATTACCGAGCCGCAGTGGCTGATCCTGATGGCAATCACTGAACTGGACCAGGGGCGAGGTGTCGCCGGAATCGACATCGCAAACAAGCTGCGGGTCCACCCGGCCTTCGTGACCAACCAGACCAAGGCCCTCGAAAAGGGCGGCTTCCTATCGCGACGGCCGGCAGCAGACGACGCACGCTACGTCCTGATGTCGCTCACCGCAAAGGCGACCTCGGAGATCGAAAAGCTGTCCAAGAGAAAGCTCGCCTTGAACTCGACCATGTTCAACGAGCTCGACGAGAAGACCTTGGCCGATCTGAATGCCGCGCTCGCAACGATTGCGAAGAATGCCCGGTTGGCCGCACGGTTGCTGGCCATCGACGCCTCCTGACCCCCTGACCTCAGACGCGGAACGTGCGCCTCGATCAATCCCCAATCTCTTCTCGCCTTCCCAATCTCTTGCGCGGCTCAGAGATAGGTCACAGAGCCCAGCTGGGGGGCAATTCCGAGTTTGCTGTCGAGCCATTCGAAAATGAAATCGTCCACCGCGATGAAATTCTCGACCTCGCCCAGGGGGTGCGGAATGCAGTTCGGCACGACGGTCGCGCAATCGGCTCCGGCCTGCCGATAGCCGGCTTGCAGTTCGAGAGCATCCTCCTCCCAAACCATTGAGCGGCTCCCGACGACCATCAGAAGTGGGCAAGGGATCCGACGCGACGGCGGCAACGAACCCGTTGAGGTCCCGTCACGGACCGTCTGCTCGACGCCGATCATCCAGCGCAGCGATGCCCGGCGCATGACCGGCGTCGCAATGCCGCCGTCGCCCACGACGGCAGCCATCCTGCGATCCAGGAGGGCAAGACGGGATGCGTGACTGGCGGCCGCCCCCTCGCCGTACACCGCGATCTGCTGCGAATCGACGTCCGGACGCGCTTCCAGGTAATCCAGCCAGCATTGCAGAATATGCGCCGGCTTGAAGGGGCTGCGACCGGATGAATTGCCGGTATCAACGAGCAGGAGTGACATGTTCCGTCGCCCGGAGGCCGGCAACAGCCTGCTCATCATCGAGCCCAGGGTGATGTCCTCGTCGCTGACACAGATAACCGCGGGTGCGAAAGACCGATCGGGGGACGCCGGCAGAAAGTAGCCCGCAAGCGAGCCTTGATCAAAGCAGTCGATCTCCACGCGCTCGATCGCCGAACCGGCGTCCTCCTCGAAGCCCCTCAGGCAGAGTCCGACCTTGTCTACGAGGTCGGTACTCCCGGGATCTCCGGGCCAAGACAGGTTCCTCGCGACTTCAAGGGCCGTCAGCGAGCACAGCCACGCTTCCCGCGCGATCTGAGCTGAACCGGCTGCGCGCACCGATTCGGCGAAGATCCGGTACTCGCCTGAGATCCTCAACCAGTCCGAAATCCACCGATGCCTGTGCGCCTCGCGCACGAGTTCGGTGACGGACAAGCTTTCGAAAAAATCGGACGCGCGTTTCCGCAAGCACGCCAGGCTTCGACCGGCGCCGTCGCACGTGCCGTGAGGCCAATGATCATGTTCCATGACAGTCCCCGAACGGCGCGTCGGCGGTTGCTTGGACTCGGCGCAGCGCTGTCAGCGCAACGCCCTGCATGTCTGCTCGATGCGATATCACGCGTGCGTGATCGCGCTTGCGTCTGCCGTCCCGATGATCGTTCCGCTTTCCCTTCGCGGGCGGGGGCACTGGACCAGACGGACTACAGTCCGAACGAACCGGCCGCAAAGCAAGTCTCACGCCGACTCCAACTCAATCGTCACGTCTCAGCTCCGTTGCTGATACACAGTTTAGGCCCCGCACCACTCTGCCATTTTTTGCTGTTCCGCGTTTGCAGTTTTTTGTTGCGGTGGACGACTAAAATTGGAGCTCATTTAACGAGGGAGAAGGCATCGCCTGTGTCGGCTTCCATCATGAATTCCTGATGACGCCGATCCGCCGTGCCACCAATCACGCCAGCGACAAAAGATGCGGCGGGTTGCCGCCTGATCGATGCCGACGCCCTTCGCCACGGGACTTTCCCGCGGTCGACGTCGCAGGAAAACCCGCGCGACGAAATCCTCGATGTCGCTCATCCGCACCCGGCGCGCGAGACGTGACGAGTATGATCGCGTTCTGGGCGAGCCGGGGCGATTGAGGCGTGCAACATTTCTTACTTCGGTAAGCCAGTTATTTGAGCAACTCATGGACATCCAGAACCCGTCGCCGGTGAGGCGCCGTCGCGCTTTCGGCGTCAAGCAACACGCCGGGCCGCCTGCTGAGCCTTCCGTGCCTTGTATCCATTATCCCAGTTGCCATCCCCACGCACTTTGCCTTACATGCCGGCCAAACTCGCCCGCGGATGACGGCCGGGGCTCAAAAATCGCACAAATTGTCAAAGGGACGAGACATGGCGCGTAACATCCTGATTCTCGGGGCTTCCTACGGCTCCCTGCTGGGCACGAAGCTGCTGATGGCGGGGCACAACGTGACCCTGGTCTGCCGCGCCAAGACCGCGGAGTTGATCAACCGCGAGGGTACCGAGGTGCGCATCAAGTTGCGCGACGAGGCGGTTCACCGCGCCATCTTCTCGCGCGACCTGCCCGGCAAGCTCGACGCCGTGACGCCGGCCAATGTGGACTTGTCCCGTTACGACATGGTCGGCCTTGCGATGCAGGAGCCGCAATACACCAACCACACGGTGCGCGTTCTCATGGTCAGGATCGCCGCGGCGAAGCTGCCGTGCCTGTCGATCATGAACATGCCGCCGCTGCCCTATCTGAAGCGGATCCCCTCGCTCGCAGACATGGATCTCGAGGAGGCCTACACCAATGCGCAGGTGTGGGAGCGCTTCGAGCCCGGGCTGGTGACCTTGTGCTCGCCCGACCCGCAGGCGTTCCGTCCGCCGGAAGAGGCTGCGAACGTGCTTCACGTCGGTCTGCCCACGAATTTCAAGGCATCCGTGTTCGCCGACGAGAAGCACAACAAGGTGCTGCGCGAGCTCGAAGCCGACATCGACGCGGTGACCCTGGACGGCCACGACGTGCCGGTGAAGCTGAAGGTATTCGATTCTCTGTTCGTGCCGCTGGCGAAATGGTCGATGCTGCTGACCGGCAACTACCGCTGCATCACGCCGCACGAGCCGCAGTCGATCCGCGACGCCGTGCACGGCGATCTCGCGCGCTCGCAGACGATCTACGAGCATGTCGACGCCATCGCTCGGCGTCTCGGCGCCGATCCGCAGGACCAGGTACCGTTCGCGAAATACGCCAAGGCTGCCGAGAGCCTGCTGAAGCCGTCATCGGCCGCACGCGCGGTGGCTGGCGGCGCGCCCTTCATCGAGCGCGTCGACCTGCTGGTCAAGCTGATCTCGCATCAGCTCGGCGCGCCGAATGCAGAGATCGACCGCACGGTCGAGACCGTGGATCTGAAGCTCAACGAGAAGATCGTGCAGGGCGGATCGGGCGCGCTGTAACGAGCGCTTCCATTCGCGATCGGACGCGTCGGCGCTTACGCTCCCAAGACACCGGGGCTGAGCGTCGCGCCTGGGGCTGCCACCATGCTCTCACGCAAATGATCGCGCGCGGCACTGTTCCTGGTGTGACGCAAACTCAACAGGAGTGATCGCGAGTCATCGATCACGCGATCGTGTCGCTTTCAGTTCCCTCCTGTTTTCACCGCAAATATCACGCCTGAATGACACAGAGCCCATGTGGCTCGTCATTTCTAGACGTGGCGCAGCGTGAAAATGCGGCATTTCCGCTCGAACTGAACCAAAGCGCACAATCCTTGTCCGCCGCGCGCTCGAACGAGGTCGCACGCTTCGGACGAGATCCTTCATTTGCGCAAACGCCGCATGCGCGCGCGCCAGGCTCGCCGTCTTGTCTGGCGGATGTGCCTGAGTAACATAGCTTTGCAAGGCAGCTGTCTTTTACGGCTTTTCCAGACACGGTTTGCAGTCCCCGCGTTCGGATCCAGACAAGAAAAATCGAAGAAAAAGAAGCAATGGACCAGGCGATGCTGAGCGTCGTCCGCGCAGTAGAGGCAGGCGCGACGACGATGAAGGGCGTGATCGACGCCACCGGACTGTCCCGTCTCAAAATCGAACGTGCGTTGAACGCGCTGGAGAAGCAGAAGTTGCTGGTCCGCGACGGCCAGGGTTTTCGCGGAACCGGCCCGACCAGGATAGCCCAGCCTGCCCGGCAATGCGGCTCGTGCAATGCCTGCTGCGACATCCTCGAAGTCGCCGCCGTCGACAAGCCGGTGAACCAGCTGTGCAAGCATTGGCAGACGGGCACGGGTTGCACCATCTACGAGCGCCGTCCCCAGATGTGCCGTTCATTCGTCTGCGCCTGGCTGCAAGGCCATCTCGACGACCACTGGTTTCCCGCGAAGTCGGGCATCATCGTGCATTTCAGCCAGGACGCCGTCAACGTCACCGTCGATGATCATTGCCCTGATCGCTGGCGCGAGGAGCCCTATTTCAGCAAGCTCGCCGAATGGTCGCTGAACGGCATCAAGCGAATCGGAAATCGCGGCTACGCGACGCTCGTCGTCTCCGGCGCCGACCGGTTCCTGCTGCTCGGGCGCACCGTCGTTCCCGAGCCAACGCTGTTCGGCACTGCGTTCATGCCGCTCACCGCCGACACATTTCGATTCTGGCGGGCGACATCCCCGGAGCATCTGCAGCGGCTGCACGAGCGTATCGCCGAGATCGAGCGGATCAGGCAGGAATTCGGCTCCTGCGCCATTCCTTTCGATGAGGACGACGATCCGCAAGCGCCCTATCGGCCCGCACTCCTACGGCAATCGAATCACGCCTGAACTCCGCCGTGGGCAACAACGCATGATTTCCGCCATGGTGCTCGACGCGCCGCGACCGGGTTGTTAAGTCCCTGTCCGCGAATGATAGGACTTGAGTCGGGACATGACGGTTGCAATCGAGATGGGGCAGACCACGGCGGGCGCTGTGGCCGCCATGGACCTCGAGGAACTGCTGGCGACCCGCCTCCTGGTGCAGGGCAATTCCGGCTCCGGCAAATCGCATCTGCTACGGCGGTTGCTGGAGCAGAGCGCACCCTGGGTGCAGCAGGCCATCATCGATCCCGAAGGCGATTTCGTCTCGCTGGCGGAGCATTTCGGCCATCTCGTGATCGAGGCCGAGGATCACACCGAACGCGGCCTTCAGGTTGCCGGCGAGCGCGCGCGGCTGCATCGCGTCTCCACCGTGCTCAATCTCGAAGGGCTCGACGCCGAAAGCCAGATGCGCCGCGCCGCGGCCTTCCTCGGCGGGCTGTTCGACGTGGACCGCGACCATTGGTATCCGATGCTGGTGGTCGTCGACGAGGCGCAGCTGTTTGCGCCTGCGGTCGCGGGCGAAGTCTCGGACGAAGCGCGAAAGCTTTCGCTCGGCGCGATGACCAATCTGATGTGCCGCGGCCGCAAGCGCGGGCTCGCCGGGATCATCGCGACCCAGCGGCTGGCAAAGCTCGCCAAGAACGTCGCGGCGGAAGCGTCCAACTTCCTGATGGGCCGCACCTTCCTCGACATCGACATGGCGCGCGCCGCCGACCTGCTCGGCATGGAGCGGCGGCAGGCCGAATCGTTTCGCGATCTCGAACGCGGACAATTCATGGCGCTCGGCCCCGCGCTGTCGCGACGGCCCCTGCGTTTGAATATCGGCACGACCGAAACCCAGCCGCGCAATTCCACGCCGCGGCTGATGCCGATGCCCGAAGCCGCACTCGAAAACATGCGCGCCGTGATCCTGGCCGCGCCGCCCCCCGATGCCAGCCGGCCGCAGCGCCGGCCCGCGCCCGATCTGCTCGAGCAGCTCCGCGCCGCGAAGGCTGCGGCACCGGAGATCGGGCCCGAAATGATCGAGGTTCCGGTCAGCGCCGAGGAGCTCGCCGAACGGCGCGAGCGCGTGGATCGGACCCTTCGTGCCGTGCTCGCCGCGCCCGACGCCGGTTTCCGCGCGGTAGGCGTGCTGTACCAGGAGTTCGTGGTCCGCTGCCGCATCGAGGGCCTCGGCTCGGCGGTGCCCGACCTCACCGAATTCCGCCGCATGCTGACGCGCGCACGCGCCGGGCTCGGCGCCGAGCATGCCGAGGACGACGCCTGGCAGGATGTGTCGCTCCGCGCCTCGATCCTGCCCGACGACATGCAGGGCGTGTTCATGATGATCGCGCGCGCGGCGAAAGAAGGCTGGCCGTGTCCCGGCGACGCCGCCATCGCCCGCGCCTACGGCTCGCACTCCCTGCGCCGGGCGCAGCGCCTGCTCGGCTACATGGAAGAGCAGGGTCTGATCGTCTGCCAGCTCGACGGCGCCGGCCGCCGGATCGTGACGCTGGTAGAACTGGCCTGGGCCACCGCGCCGGGCGATCCCAATGCTGATGATTTACCCGCGGAGCAGGCTCCGAGCGCGGCTTCGGCTTGAGCCAGCGGATTGTCGATCAGGCCGCTTCGGTGACATCGGCGCCGATCAGCGCATCGGCCGCGCGCCGCCGCTCAACTGCAAACATGCGCCGATAGAGCACGACTGAGACGAGCCAGGCGACCGCGAACAGCGCGACCACGGCGAAGCCGACATTGGCGAGCGAGTCGTTGAGCGCGTCGACCAGTGCCCACGCGCCGCCGGACAGGCCGAGCCGGTCCGCGATCAGCCCGAGCGCCTCGATTCCCCCGATCAACAGCGCCACCGCCACGGAAGCTCCTGTGATCGTGAGGTTGTACCAGAGCTTTCGCAGCGGATCGACGAAGGCCCAGCGATAGGCGCTCACCATCAGCGCGGAGTCGGCGGTATCGACCAGCGCCATGCCCGACGCGAACAGCGCGGGGAAAACGAGAACATCGGCAAACGAAGCGCCGCGCGCGGCTTCGCTGGCGGAGATGCTGAGCAGACCGATTTCGGTTGCGGTGTCGAAGCCGAGCCCAAACAAAAAGCCGAGCGGATACATGTGCCAGGGTTTCGTCACCAGGCGGAACATCGGGCCGAGCAGCCGCGCCAGGAGACCGCGACTGGCGAGCAGGGCGTCGAGGCCCTCGGCGTCGTGAATGCCCTGCTCCCGTGCGGTGCGAAACGTCCGCCACAGGCCGGCGAAGATGACGAGATTGATGGCCGCGATCACCAGCAGGAATAGCGCCGAGACCGACGTGCCGATGAAGCCGCCGATCTCCTTGAGCAGGCTGTCGCCACCCAGGGTCACGACGCCGAGCGCGAGCAGCATGGTCGCGACCACGACGATCGTGGAATGGCCGAGCGCGAAATAGAGACCGACGCTGCGCGGCGCGCCGCCGGCCTGCATCTGCTTGCGCACGACATTGTCGATGGCCGCGATGTGGTCGGCATCGACGGCGTGGCGCAGGCCGAACACCCAGGCGAGCAGCGCGGTCGCCATCACCGTCGGCCGGTCACCGAACGCCGCGAAGGCCCAGGCCCACGCCCCGATGTTGGCCGCGATCAACCCGCCGAACAGCAGCACCATCCCGGGCTCGACCGCCCGCAAAGATAATCTCGTCACGTCAATCATTCGGTCCACTGCGCACGCCCATCGCACGAGCGGTATGATCTTTTCATAAGGTGGTCATACTGGCCAGACTCGACTTCCACCCGATGATCGCATATGCGGATTTGCGGGAGGGAGGAGACGACAGCGGACCCCTTACGCGGCCTCGGAGCCGCCGAGATAGGCATCGCGGATGCGGGGATCGTCCTTCAGCGCGCGGGCGGAGCCGGAGAGAACGATCTTGCCGGTCTGGAGCACATAGGCCTCGTGCGCGATCTCGAGCGCGAGGCTGGCGTTCTGCTCGACCATGAAGACCGAGACGCCCTCCTGGTTGATGGTGCGGATCAGCTCCAGCACGCGGTCCACGTAAAGCGGCGACAGGCCCATGGTCGGCTCGTCCATCACGATCATCCTGGGACGGCTCATCAGCGCGCGCGCCATCGCGACCATCTGCTGCTCGCCGCCCGAGAGCGAGCCGGCGCGCTGCGACAGCCGCTGGCCGAGCTTCGGGAACAGCGTGAGCATCTTGTCGAGATCCTGCGCGATCGCCTCGCGGTCGTTGCGCACGAACGCACCCATCAGGATGTTCTCGCGCACGCTCATGTCGGCGAACAGCCGTCGCGCCTCCGGCACCGAGGCGATGCCGCGGCGGACGATCTGCGGCGTGGTAAGTCCGAGCAGCGAGGCACCGTCGAAAGTCACCTCGCCCGAGCGCGGCTTCACCAGGCCCAAAATGATCTTCATCGTGGTCGATTTGCCGCTGGCATTGCCGCCGAGCAGGCAGACGATGTGGCCGCGCGGAACTGATATCGACAGGTCGAAATGCACCTGGGCCTGACCGTAGAAGGTGTTGACGTCGGTGAGCGTCAGCAGCGCATCGGAAGGCGGGTTCGTCATGCCGCGCTCTCCTGCTTCGTCGTCAGGCCGTGGCCGAGATAGGCCTCGATCACCTTGGGATCGCCGCGCACCTGTTCACCCGGGCCTTCCGCGATTTTCTTGCCCTCGTCCATGACGATGACGCGATCGGACAGGCGCATCACCATTTCGAGCTTGTGCTCGATCAGCAAGATCGTCAGCCCTTCGGCTTTCAGCTCGGCGACGAGCCCCTGCATCTCCGTGGTTTCGGTTGGATTCATGCCGGCGGTCGGCTCGTCGAGCAGCAGCAGGCGCGGCCTCAAGGCGAGCGCACGGGCGATCTCGACGCGGCGGCGGTTGGCGTAAGAGAGACTGTAGGCGGGCTGGTCGATGCGCGGCAGCAGCCGCTCACCGAAGCGCGCGAGAATGACCTTCACCTCCTCGCGCAGCCGCTCCTCCTCGGCCTTGACGCTGGCGGGGCGCAGCAGCGCCAGACCCAGTTCCAGCAGCGGGCCGATCAGCGGCACGGCCGGCTTGACGGCACGCAGCCGCGTATGGGCGCCGATCAAGACGTTGTCCATGACGCTGAGATTGCCAAACACGCGACCGAGCTGGAACGTGCGCGCGATGCCTTCGGCGGCGAGCCGTTCCGGCGAGAGACCCGTGATGTCCTGACCTTCGAAGCGAACCGTCCCGGCGTCCGGCAGGTCAAGCCCGGTCACCAGATTGAACAGCGTCGTCTTGCCGGCCCCGTTCGGGCCGATGATGCTGATCAGTTCGCCTTTGGCGAGATCGAGATCGATGGCGTCGACGGCGGTGAGGCCGCCGAAACGCCGCGTCAGACCGCGCAGGGACAGCATGGTCGTGCTCATCACATCGTCCCCAACAGGCCCTGCGGCCTGAACCGCACCAGCAGCAGCAGCACGATGCCGTAGATCAGGATGCGATACTCCGCCGCAATGCGGAACACTTCCGGCAGGCCGACCAGCGCGACCGCCCCGAGAATCGCTCCGACGACATTGCCGAGGCCGCCGAGGATCACCACAGTCAGCGCCAGGATGGATTGCTGGGTGTTGAAGGTCTCGTGGTTGATGTAGGAATAGAGATGCGCGGCGATGCCGCCGCTGACGCCGGCGGCAAAGCCGCCGAAGATGAAGGCCAGCGATTTGTAGCGATTCAGGCTGAGCCCATAGGCGCGCGCGGCGATGTCGTCGTCGCGGATGGCGCGAAAGCTGCGGCCGAGATGCGAGCCGAGCAGGCGTCCCTGCAGCAGCGCCAGCACGACCATCACGATGAAGCTGAACCAGTAGATCGAAATCGGGCTGACCAGCTCATAGCCAAACAGCGACAGCGGCGGAATGCCGGAGATGCCGATCGGCCCGCGCGTGACGCTCTCCCAGTTCAGGATCACCAGCGAGACGATCTCGCCGATCGCGAGCGTCGCGATCGACACATAATGCCCGCGCAGCCGGAACGACGGCGAGATCAGCGCCGTGCCCAGCGCCGCACTCATCAGGCCGCCGCCGATGATGGCAAGGCCAACCGGGACGGCGAACGTGAGCGACAGCAGCGCGGAGGTGTAGGCGCCGATCGCGAGCAGCGCGGCGTGCCCGAGCGAAACCTGGCCGATCGTGCCTGCCACCAGGGTGAGGCTCAGCGCGAGCATGCCGAGCAGCCAGGCGTTGATCAGGGTCTGGAGCACGTAGAACGACACCGGCAACAGCGGCAGGATCGCGAAGACGGCGGTCGCGATCAGCAGAGCCCAGCGCGGAATACGCACCGGGCGGCTCGGCGCAATGAAAGTGCCGGTGAGCGGCTCGGGCGGCGCCTGCCGTGCGCTGGCGAACAGGCCGTTCGGGCGCAGCACGAGCACCACGACCAGCAGCAGGAATGCGAACAGATTGCGGTAGCTGGTGCCGAACACGGCGACGCCATAGCTCTCGACCAGTCCGAGCAGCAGGCTGCCGATCACCGCGCCCGGCACGTTGCCGGCGCCGCCGACGACTTCGGCAACGACGCCCTTGAGCGTCGCCTGCAGGCTCATCGCGGTGTCGATCTGGTTGTAATACATGCCGACCAGCAGGCCGGAAACGCCGCCGAGCGCAGCCGCAATGCCGAACACCGCCTGATTGACGCGATTGACGTCGACGCCCATCTGCATCGCGGCGTCGCGGTCCTGCGCGGTGGCACGCACGGCCCAGCCGAGCTTGCTGTAGCGCAGGAACACGAACAGCAGCAACGCGCTGGTGAGGCCGACACCGGCGATGAGGAGATCGAGCGGTCCGATCGTGCCGCCGCCGATCTGGAAGCGGATATCCGGCAACTGGCTCGGCAGCGCGCGCGGATTGGGCGAGAAGGTCAGCATCACGAGCTGATCGAGCACGAAGCTGATGCCGATCGTCGCCAGCAGCGGCGCGATGCGCACCGAGTTCTGCAGCGGACGCAGGCCGAACCGTTCGATGATCAGGCCGACCAGCGCTGCCGCCACCGCGACCACGATGATGGTGAGCGGCAGCGGCGTGTGCAGCTGCACCACCGCGACCCAGCCGATATAGGCGCCGACGAGGTAGATCGACCCTTGCGCAAAGTTGATCAGCCGGCTGACGCCGAAAATCAGCGCGAGCCCGACCGCAACGAGGGCGTAGACGTTACCGACGATCAGCCCGTTGATCGTGTAGTCGAGCCAGGAAGACACGCAGGAGATCCCCTCAGGTCGGCTTGCCGTCCCAGAGGGCGAACTGGCCCTTGCGCACGACGAGCTCGGCGTTCATGGCGCCCTTGACGCGCCGGCTCTCGACGTCGAACGTCGCTTTGCCGAAGATCACGCTCGAGACGTCCTTGACTTTCGTGAAGGCGTCGCGGATCGCACGCCGGTCGGTGCCGCCGATCTTCACCACGGCGGCGGCCATGTTCATCGCGTCATAGGCGTAAGCGTTGAACGCGTCGGGCTCCACCCCGTTGTACTTCTTCTTGAAGCCCGCGATGAACGTCTGCACCTCGGGGCGCGGGTCTTCCGGGAAGTAGCGCGTGCCGACGTGGACGTCCTCGACGGCCTCGCCGCCGAGCTCCAGGAATTTCGGCGAGTAGACCGAGCTTGCGGCGCAGATCACCTGCTTCAGCCCGACCTGGCGTGCCTGCCGCGCGATCAGCGCACCGTCGGAATAATAGGAGATCAGGATCAGCCCGTCCGGATTGGCGTCGCGGACCCGCACCAGCGTGGAGCGGAAGTCGCGCTCCTCCGCAATGTAGCCTTCGGTGACGGCGATTTCGGCGCCGTGTTCTTTCGCGGCCTTGACGAAATAGTCGCGGCTGGTCCGGCCCCAATCGGTGTTGAGGTGCAGCACGGCGAGCTTCTTCAGGCCGAGACGCTTCACGGCATAAGCCGCCAGCAGCGGCTGCTCGTCAGCCTGGCTGACGGAGGTGCTCCACATGAAGTCGCCGCCCTTGGTGAAATCGGGATGCGAATTGGTGAACCCGAACTGCACCAGCCCGCCGCGCTGATAGATCGGCGAGGCCGCCATCGAGGCGGGGCTGGAGAAGTCGCCGAGCTCCATGACAATCCTGGGATCGGAGACGAACTTCTGGGCGATCGCCACCGACTGGCGCGGGTCGCTCTGGCTGTCCTCGAAACTATAGGCGAGCTTGCGGCCGTTGATGCCGCCCGCTGCCTGGATCTCGTCCAGCGCGAGATCAAAGCCCTGCTTCCACTGCGTGCCATATTGCGCGTTCGGCCCGGTCAGCGGACCGCTGACGCCCAGCAAGATCGGCTCGGACGATTGCGCAAGCGCGGCGCGCGAGAAGGCTGCTCCCGCCATCATGGCGGCAAGCGAGCCCTTGACCAGGGTACGACGATCGATGTTGCTCATGGACGGCTCCATCCTGTCAGGTGTTGAAACAACCAGCAATTTCCATGCCGGTGAGGTTGGCTATTTCGAGGGCTCGCCGAGCGACAGCATCAGCCGGTTCGCCCAGTTGAAGAACGACGCGCCGTTGATGACGTCGACGATCTCGGCATCGTCGAGACCGGCGCAGCGCAGCTCATCGATATTGTCGGGGCCGAACGCGATCGGCGTCGCAGCCAGCGCCACCGAGGCCTTGACGACCGCATTCCAGCGCTCGCCGAGATCGGCGCCGACGCCCTCCTCGAGCAGCCGCTGCACATCGTCGCGGCGCTTGGAATAAGTGCTGGCGAAACGCGCATGCACGGAGGCGCAGTAGATGCAGCCGTTGTAGCGCGAGGTCGCAGCCGCTGCGAGCTCGCGCTCGGCGCGCGGCAGGCCGTCGGCAACGTTGTAGAAGATGTCCTTGTCAGTCTTGGTGCGGGCTTCCAGCACCTCGGGATCGCGCACCAGCAGTCGAAAATATTCGGACTTGGAACGGGAGCGATCGACGAGGCCGGCGAAATGCCGCTCGGTCAGCTCGGCTTCGGGCAGCGGATCGATCCACGACACCCAGCCCAGTTCATCCTGGGTGAAGACGACGGGCGGATTGACGTTGTTTGCAGCGCTCATGATTGCGATCTCCTTAGGCGCCGGCCGCAGCGTTTGCGCTGCCAAGCGAGGCGCCGAGCACGCGCAGTCCGGTGACGACGCGCACCTGGAACGACAGGAACGCAACGAGCTGAGAAAACGTGACGATGCCGGTGTTCGACCAGCCGGCGGCGAGCAGCGCCTTCATGTCGGCCACGGCCGCATCGCGCGGGCGGAACACCAGCAGATGCGCATGCTCGAATGCCGCAATGAGCCGGGCGCCGAGCTCGGGCTTGCGCTCGGCGCTGACGCGGTAGGCCAAGCCGGCCTTGTTCTCGACCGACAGCGGCCCGGCCGGAAAGGCGCCGTAAGGGCCCGAAGTCTCGCCCCGCGCGATTTCAGCCTCGATTGCCTCAATCAGGCGCGCACCGGCGATCGCAGTTAACTTCGCCCGATAGAAGGCAGCTACAGTCGGCTCGCGGTGAAGACCGATCACGAAGAACGCGACTGCCGCCCGCTCGACAAGCGAGACATCACCGGCATCGATCGGCTCGAACAAAGAGAGATAGCTCTTCTGCGCGTTGTCGCGCGCCTGCAGGCGGCGCGCGCGAATGGCGTCGAGGGACGAACCCGGTTCGATCCCGGCGAGCGTGTCGATGATATCTTTCGTAGCCATCATTCAGCCTCTTGCACCTGGTGCAACGCGATTCCGTTCATTCCGACTATCACGCCAGCGCCACATCCGCCGCCGTCCGCGCCCAGCCCAGCGCCGGCGCGACCTTCTCCGCGACCAGCTCGATCGAGCGCAGGATATGGGGATGCGGGGCATCGACCGAATGCGCCTGGAAGACGAGATCGGTCACCCGCTCCAGCGTGGCGTCGCTGCGGAGCGAGGCGATCACGTCGTCGGCCGCCCCGACATGGGTGTCGAACGCCGCGATCATTTCCTCGAGCGTCTCGCCCGGCTTGGCGTGGCCGCCCTTGAGGAATTGCGGCAGCGCGCGCCGCAGCCCGATATCGGCAAGGCGCATCGCCTCAGCGCGGTCGTCGGCGACGAAGACGGTGCGCGAAGCCATAATGCGGGGTTCGCGTCCCGGCGGCAGTGCTTCGAGGTAGGCATCGATGACCGGATTTTGAATCTCGGCCAGCGTTGCCTTCGGCGCCTCCTTGGTTCGAGGTTGGGTGCGCGACAACAACAGGCCGTCGCCCGCCTTGCCGGCACGCGCGCCGCCCGCGACAGAGAACGTCGCCTGCCAGATCCGGTTGTCCAATTGCGGCCGCTGCGGATAGAGCGTGTCGCCACCGTCGAGCGGCTTGCCCGTCAGCGCCGTGCGGACGATTTCCAGATTGCGCGCAAAGATCTCGTTGCGCTGGGCGCTGTCGAGGCCGAAGGCGGCAAAGGCCGAGGGATTGCCGCCGGTGCCGACACCGAGCTCGAAGCGACCGTTGCAGAGCAGATCGAGCACCGCGGCGTCCTCCGCCACCCTCACCGCATTCTCCAGCGGCAAGGTGACGATGCCGGTGCCGAGCCGGATGCGCGAGGTTTGGGCTGCGACGTAGCCGAGAAAGGTGAAGGGGGACGGCAGACCGCCCTCGCGCTCGTGGAAATGGTGCTGCGCGATCCACGCGGAATCGAGGCCCGCCTTCTCGGCGCGCACGATCTGCTCGGCCGCGAAGCGATATCGATCGGCGGGCGGGGCCTCGTCGAGAAGCCGTGTGAAAAACCCCAGGCGTTTCAGGTTTGCTAAGCGTTTCATACGACCCCTGTCGGACGAGGATAGGCCCCGATGATGTCGGTTGCCGCAGCTCCAGACAAGCGGGCATTGCGCAGGGCTCGTACGCTGCCCGCCGGGATCGCCCTGAGCTGAACTTTGGCTGGGCAGACTGCCTACCAGCTCGGCAGTACCGCGCCCTTGAACTTGGTCAGGACGAACTCCTTCACCTCCGCCGTGTGATAGCTGTCTACCAGCACCTTGACCCAGGGCTTGTCCTTGTCGGCCGTGCGAACGGCGATGAGATTGACGTAGGGACCCTTCGGGTCCTCGCGCAGGATCGGATCCTTGACGGGATCGAGGCCCGCCTGGGTTGCATAATTGGTGTTGATCGCGGCGGCGTCGACGTCGTCGAGCGCGCGCGGCGCCTGCGCCGCGTCGACCTCGATGAACTTCAGCTTCTTTGGATTCTCGGCGATATCAAGCACCGTCGGCTTGAAGCCCGTGCCGTCCTTCAGCTTGATCACGCCCTTGTCGCGCAGCAGCAGCAGCACGCGGCCGCCATTAGTCGGATCGTTCGGGATCGAGACCTTGCCGCCCTCGGGGATGTCGGCGAATGCCTTGTGCTTCTTGGAATAGACACCGATCGGGAAATTCACGGTCAAGCCGACGGCTTCGATCTTGTAGCCACGGTCCGCCTTCTGGTTGTCCAGGTAAGGCTGGTTTTGGAACGAATTGGCCTGGATCTCGCCGGCATCGAGCGCGGCATTCGGCACGACGTAGTCGGAGAATTCGATGAGCTGGATGTCGAGACCGTGCTGGGCGGCGATCGGCTTCACGGCCTCGAAAATCTGGGCGTGCGGCCCCGGCGTCACGCCGATCTTGATGGTCTCGGCCGAGGCGCCCGCCGACCATACGACGAGGACGGCAGAAAGGATCAGGGGGAGGCGAAACGACATCTTGGTCTCCATGATCTTGGTCTCCATGACTCAGCGGCAACGACTGGAACCGTATTCGCTTCTCTATGTGGCGAAATCAATGAAATGGAAATCCATATTGGATGCCGGCAGCGGCAGACACCTTCTCAATTCGATACCAATCGGGAAACGAATTCACAGAGATTAGGAATGCTCTGCGCAATCGTGACGGGCATCACGGCGCAACGACAGCCGGGGAGCGAAATGGCGGCGAGATAGCAGCAGGCAATCCAGCCGGGATTTCGGTGCTGGTTGTCGGTGTTGCCAGCATCAGATGATTTGCGCCTACTCGGACCGCCAGGTCGACGGCGACAGCATGATCAGGACGCAGATCACGGCATAGGCGGCGAGCGATGCCGTCACCATGGTGGCGAGCCCCGCCATGCCGGCGCCGAAGCTTGCCACCGCGATCCAGCCGCCGCCGGCCGCGATCAGGATGCGCGCGACCGAAGACGCGAGCGGGCCGATGGCGCGGCCGGTGCCTTGCACGGCGAACGACGTCACGAAGCCGAAGCCGAGTGCGACATAGGCCGGCGCGACGATGCGCAAGTAGGTCATGCCTTCGCCCACCACCTCGGCATCGTGACTGAAGAGATTGAGCCAGGCCGTCGGGAAGATCGCCACCAAAAGGCCGATCGTGCCGGTCATAACCATGCCGACAACGCCGCTGATCCAGCCAATGCGACGTGCCCGCGCCGTCTGTCCCGCGCCCATGTTGACGCCGACCATCGTTAGCGTCGCGGTGCTGATGCCGAACAGCAGCGGGATCATGATGTAGTCGAGCCGCGAGGCGATGCCGTAGCCGGCGAGCGCGGAGGTGCCGAACAGGCCGACCGCGCCGGTGACGAGAATGACGGTGAGATTGGTCAGCACCGCATTGAAGGCGGTGGGAATGCCGACCTTCAGCATGTCACCGAAGATTTTTGCGCGGAGCGGCACGATGTGCAGCTTGAGGCCGGTCGCGCCTGAGGCCATGTAGCGCAGCAGAAACAGCATCGCCGCGCCGTAATAGAGCCCGAAGGCGATGCCCGCGCCGCCGATGCCGAACCGCGGGATCGGTCCCAGACCGAAGATCAGCGCCGGCGACACCGGAATCGTCACGATCGCGCCGACCAGCGTCACCAGCGCGGGCACCTTGACATTGCCCGCGCCGCGTAGCGCCGCCGCCTGGAGATTGACGATCCAGACCGGGATGGCGCCGGCGAACAGATAGTTGGAATAGGTGGTGGCCGCAGCGAGGGCACCGTCGGCGCCGCCAAGGGCGCGGTAGAGATGCGGACCGCCGACGATGACGCCGAGCGTGAACACGCCGCCGGCAATCATCGCGAGCACCACGGCATGAAACAACGCGGCTTCGGCATCGTCGCGGCGGCCGGCACCGACCGCGCGCGCGACCGAGGAGGCAACGCCGCTGCCGAAGCCGCCATTCGACATCATGGTCATCAGCATGAAGATCGGGAACACGAGCGCCGCACCGGCCAGCGCATCGGTGCCGAGGAAGCCGACATAATAGGCTTCCGCGATGTTGACCGCGGTTTGCGCCACCAGGACGGTCACGGTCGGCAGCGCGAGCCGGAGCAGCGTCGGCAGGATCGGCGCCGTCAGCAGCGCTGCGCGCCGCTGCTCGGCCGCGCCTGGTGTTGATGCCGCCACTTGGCGGAGCGGAGCGGTGGCGCGAGCCACGATCTGCGGGGCGGACAAGGCCGGCGCGGCGGCATCCTCGACTGACATGGGTTCGATCCCTGGGGTCCCGAAGGGCCGCCGCCGATCGGCCGCCCATTGCATTATGTTCATAATGTATTATTATGATCATAATGCAATGGGCCCGGCCTCACGATTTTGTGGCGGGGTCGCGCAGGAGGCGGGATTGGCGCGCTACGACAAGGGACACAGGGACACGACGCGGCGGCACATCATCGACGTCGCCTCTTCGCAGTTCCGCGAGAGCGGCATCGCCGCGGTCGGCCTCGCCGGCATCATGGCGGAAGCGGGCCTGACCAACGGCGCCTTCTACACGCATTTCGCTTCCAAGGAGGATCTGGTACGCGCGGTGCTGATCGACGCCCTGGAGCGGCGCGAGCAGAGGCACAAGGACAATCTTGCAAACGGCGTCGCGCTCGAGGCAACGATCCGCGACTACCTCTCCCCGCGCCATCGCGACCGCGCGGGCGCCGGTTGCCCGACCGCAGCCCTTGTCGCCGAAATCGCCCGACATCCCAAGGCGACGCGTGATGCCTTCACCGAGAAGACGTCGGAGATCATCGCGCTGATGGCGGCGCAGATGCCGGAAGGTCCGGTTGCGGAGCGTCGACGACGCGCGATTTCGGTCTACGCAACCATGGTCGGCGCGCTGCAATTGTCGCGCGCGGTGAGCGACAGGCAATTGTCGGAGGAAATTCTCGAGAACGCGGTTGGAGCTGCGCTGGCGCTTGCGAATGGGCGGTTCCCCTAGCTCGCATTGGATCGCCGCCTTGGGTCTCTCGCGCGGCGATCCAGCTAGCGCCCCTTGGCAGCCATAGCTGCCGTCCCCTACGTTCGTCATTTCGCCGCAGGGTTTTCTCACCCTGTCGGCATTGCCGCCTCGCCCGTGATGAAACATGATGGGCCTTGGCCGGTGACGACTTGTCTGTGAAGTGGGGATCATCCGATGAACGAGAACGAAATCCGCAAGTCCATCGCTGAGGTGAAGCAAGGCAAGCTATCGCGACGTTCGTTCATGCAGACGATGGCTGCGATCGGGATCGCAGCGCCGGTCGCGAGCCAGATCCTGGTCTGGAATGACATGGCGATGGCGGACGCCACGCTGCCTTACAAGCCGACCGAGGCCGGCGGCGGCGGCCCGCTCAAGATCCTGCTCTGGCAGGCCCCGACGCTGCTCAATCCGCATTTCGCGCTCGGCACCAAGGACCAGATCGCCTCGCGCGTCTTCTTCGAGCCGCTCGCCGGCTGGGACAAGGAGGGCAACCTCGTCCCCTGCCTCGCGGCCGAGGCTCCATCCAAGCAGAACGGCGGCCTTTCGCCGGACGGCCTGAGCGTGACCTGGAAACTGAAACAGGGCGTGAGGTGGCATGACGGCAAGCCCTTCACTGCCGACGATGTCGTCTTCACCTGGCAATACGCCTCGGATCTCGCGACCGCGGCGTACACCACGGGTTCCTACAAGGACATCACGGTCGAGAAGATCGACGACCACACCATCAAGGTGCTGTTCAAGGCGCCGACGCCGTTCTGGGCCGATCCCTTCGTCGGCTCGGTCGGTCCGATCCTGCCGAAGCATCATTTCGGCGATTATGTCGGCGCGAAGTCGCGCGAAGCGCCCGGCAATCTGAAGCCGGTCGGCACTGGTCCCTACAAATTCGTCGAGTTCAAGCCGGGCGACCTGATCCGGGCCGAACGCAATCCCGACTATCACGTCAAGAACCAGCCGCATTTCGACACGCTCGAAATCAAGGGCGGCGGCGATGCGGTATCCGCGGCGCGCGCCGTGCTGCAGACCGGCGAATATGACTACGCCTGGAACATGCAAGTGGAGGAGGAGGTCCTCAAACGCATGGAGGCCAGCGGCAAGGGCAAGCTCGACGTCACGCCGTCAGGCAATGTCGAGTTCATCATCCTCAACACGACCGATCCGTGGACCGAGGTGGACGGCGAGCGCTCCAGCCCCAAGACCAAGCACCCGACGCTGTCCGATCCCGCCGTTCGCCGCGCGATGAACTTGCTGATCGACCGCGAGTCGATCCAGAAGTTCATTTACGGGCGCGGCGGCGTCGCCACCGCGAGCTTCGTCAACGCACCCAAACAGTTCAAGTCGGCCAAGCTGAAATACGAGTTCGACGTCGACAAGGCCAACAAGGTCCTGGATGACGCCGGCTGGGCAAAGGGCGCGGACGGCATCCGCGAGAAGGACGGCAAGAAGCTCAAATTCGTCTTCCAGACTTCGACCAATGCGCCGCGTCAGAAGACGCAAGCCATCATCAAGCAGGCCTGCCAGAAGGCCGGCATCGAGATCGAAATCAAGGCGGTCACGGCATCGGTGTTCTTCTCGTCCGACGTCGGCAACCCCGACACCTACTCGAAGTTCTATGCCGACATGGAGATGTACAACACCACGCAGCCGCAGCCCGACCCGGAGCGCTTCCTGAACCAGTGCGTCTCCTGGGAGATTTCCAACAAGGACAACAAATGGCTCGGCCGCAACGTCTCGCGCTGGTCCGATCCCGAGGCCGACAAGGCCTACAAGGCCGCCCAGAACGAGCTCGATCCGGTCAAGCGGGCCGCGCTGCTGATCAAGGTCGACGAAACTTTTTGCGAGGCCAACGTGTTCCTGCCGCTTCTATCCCGCAACATCGTCAACGCAGGGGTCAACAATCTCATGGTCGACATGTCAGGCTGGGACGTCACGACCTGGAATCTGGCGAGTTGGTACCGCAGCTGACGCTTTCCAGCTCAATTGCCAGTTCAATCCTTGCGAGCTCAATCCCTGCCGGCGAATTGACGGTCGAGGTTTGACGCAGTGTCTGCGCTTCTCAGCCGCTTCATCAGCTCATCCCGCTCCTTGCCGTCGGGCAACGCCTCGGCCTTTTCGCGGATGGTCCTGGTGAACTCTGCAAGCCGCTCTTGAAGCGTGGTGGTTTGCTGAACGCGACGCCGCCTGTGCACGATCGGGTCTCCATGTCATGGCACCATGCGGTGCCTTTCCGCATGGCCGATGATAAGAGCGAGCGCAGCCATGTCTGCATCAAATGATATAGTTCAAGCCATTTGGTGCCGACGCCCTCTGTGCACATGTGAACAGTCGGAGCTGCCTTCAGCTGCCGGTCCGGAACGAAAATGACGGCTGTTACATTGACGCGGCGAGACAGCACGGACGCGCCATGGGCAAGATATTGATCAGCACTGCCGTCGTAAGCCTGGCGCTCATCATTGCCTTCGCGGTCTATGTCATCACTCTGTGAATTGCCGACAGCAGAAGCCAATGATGGTGCGGCTCGGACATCACCCGCGCGCGCAGCAATCGACCAACAGGTCCCAGATCCGCTGCGCCTCGGCCGGCTTGCGGGCTTCGAGCCCCTTCTCCGGGTCGGACTGCGAGTGGCCCGCCACCGGGTGCGTTTCACGCGGCACGATCCATCTCTGGGAGATCGGGTCGTACCATTTTCCGATCATCATTTCAGTCACGCCGATCGACTCACCGATTTGATCCTGGGCGGAGCTACGGCTCACGGGCTTCGTCCAATCCCATTCGCCGCGCCTCGCCCATTTTACAAATCGGCTTCTTGCCCGATCGTTCCTGCAACGGCTCAGCCAGGCCGCGCCGGATGAAGCGTACGGGGATGCCGCTCGTGCAGCAGTCGCGCGAGCTCTTCCCGCTCCGCTGGCCGTCCCTTCATGGCGGTCTCGAACAGCGCTTCCTGGATGTCGCGGGGCATGTCACCCCAGACGTCCATCGCCGCTCGTCCGAGCAGGCTCGCAAGATGATCCGCTCCATCGCTCATTCGGCTCTCCTGATCTGGTCACGGGAATGGAACAGCTGCAGCTGTGCGGCGTTCCAGTTCCATCATTGACAAGGAGACGTCGTTTACGGGATTCTTCACCAAGGACATCAAATCGATGGAAGACCTGCTGCTGCACGGGCTGCAGGATATCTATTACGCGGAACAGCAGATCCTCAAGGCGCTGCCGAAGATGATCGATAAGGCGACAAACAAGGACCTCGTCGCCGGTCGAGGCGTACTGGTGAAGACATGCTGGGCGTGGCGGCCCTGCTCGCAGGGCTGCCACGTTCTCGTCGCACGTTCGGTCAGATGAACGGCTTGCCGCCGGTGACCGCCAGGGTCGCTCCCGATGTGTAGCTCGAGAGCGGATCGGCGAGCATGACATAGGCTGTCGCGAGTTCGGCCGGCTGGCCGGCCCGTTGCATCGGCACCTGCTTGCCGAAGTTCTTCACAGTGTCCTCCGCCATCGTCGACGGAATCAGCGGCGTCCAGATCGGACCCGGGGCGACCGCATTGACCCGAATGCCTTTGCTCGCCAGCATCTGGGCGAGCCCACCGGTAAAATTCTGAATGGCGCCCTTGGTCGTGGCATAGGCCAGCAAAGTCGGATTCGGCATGTCGGAGTTCACCGACGCGGTGTTGATGATCGCCGCTCCCGGGCGCATGTGGGGGACCGCAGCCTTGGTGAGATAGAACATGGCGTGGATATTGGTCTCGAACGTCCGCTGCCATTCCTCGTCCCTGATGTCAGCGATCTCCTTGAACGTGTCCTGATGCGCCGCGTTGTTGACGAGGATGTCTATTGCGCCGAACGCCTCGACGGTGCGCTGGATGATCGCGCGGCAATGATCGGGATTGCGGATGTCGCCGGGGATCAGGACGACCTTGCGTCCTGCGCGCTCCACCAGCGTCTTGACCTCGGCGGCATCCTCGTCCTCGTTCAAATAGGCGATGACGATGTCGGCACCTTCCCTGGCATAGGCGATCGCGACCGCGCGGCCGATGCCGCTGTCGCCTCCGGTGATAATTGCCTTCTTTCCGGTCAGGCGCCCGGCGCCCCTGTAACTTTCCTCGCCATGATCCGGTCGCGGGTTCATCGCGCGCGTCGAACCGGGCATCGATTGCTGCTGCGGCGGGAAAGGCGGCTTTGGATATTCGGTCATGAAGCGGCTCCAGAGATTTACTCCGCTAACGGAAAGCTTTCGGAAGCGTTCCTCGCTGTTCCATCACGCCTCGTGGCCAAGCCTTACGATGATGTCGCTCCGCAACAGGGCTGGCGCGTCGGCGGCGCCCAATCGCCATAGGCTCTCGCCCGCAACCAGCGCCGGCATGGGCAGTTCGCCGTCCGCGAAATTGGCGACGATCTGCAAGATGTCTCCGTTCGCCGTCCGCCAACGGGCATCCAGGCCGCCCTTACGCTGGTTCTCCCCCAGCAACTTGCAATGAGCCGAAAGGAAACCCCGTTTGATCAGCGGAACGATCTTCTCGCGCCGTATCTTCAGCAATCGGGATGTTAGGCTGCGAAACCTGGCGCTGGCGGGAGAGCGGTCGATGCCGATCCAGTCGAGCTTCGATGCCGCGAAGGTTTTTTCATCGCACGGATCCGGAATCCTGGCGCGTATGTCGGGCGTCGAGAACGCCTTGAAGTGCGCGAACTCCTTACGCCGCCCTTCCCGTGTCAGCTCGGCAGCTTCGCCGGACCAGTCTGCGAAAAACAGGAACGGTGTCTCGGCCGCGGCTTCCTCACCCATGAACAACATCGGAATGTGCGGATTCAAGAGAACCAGCGCCATGGCCTGATCCAGTTTCTCCGGACCGACCAGCGCGGAAAGCCGCTCCCCGAGCGCGCGATTGCCGATCTGGTCGTGGTTCTGGGCGAAGAAGATGGTGGCCTCAGGTGGCAGATGCGCGCTCGGCTCGCCGCGCGGTTCGTCATGCAGCGGAAAGACTTCGCCCTGATAGGCAAAGCCCTCGGTGAGCGCTCGCGCGAGATGTTCAAGCGGCCTGGCTGCGAAGGCGCGATAGTAGCCTTCGTCCTCACCCGTCAAGAGGACGTGGAGCGCGTTGTGAAAATCATCGCCCCATTGCGCGTCATAGAGCCGGGTTCGCCCTTGAGCACGGTCGAGCAGGCGGGCCTGATTGGCCTCGTTCTCCAGCATCAGATGCACGCGTCGGCCCGGCAGCTGACTGCGAACCGTCTCGGCAAGCTCGATCAGGAAATGGCGGTCGGAATCGTCCTTGAGCGCGTGAACCGCATCGAGCCGCAAGCCGTCGAACCCGTAGTCGCGCAGCCACATCAACGCGTTCTCGATCAGGAACTCGCGCACGAACGCGCCGTCGTGTCCCTCGAGGTTGACGGCAGGGCCCCAGCCGGTGCTATGGCGCGTGGTGAAGAAGCTTTCCGCATAGAGGTGCAGATAGTTCAGCTGCGGCCCGAAATGGTTATAGACCACATCGAGGTAGACCAATATGTCGAGGGCATGCGCCGCGCGTAGCAGCCGCTTGAGGTCTTCCGGCCTGCCGTAGCGTGCATTTGGCGCATTCAGCAGCACGCCGTCATAGCCCCAATTGTGCCGGCCGGGGACGTCATTGAGCGGCATCAGCTCGATTGCGGTGATGCCGAGATCGCGCAGATAGGGCAACTTCTTCTCGACGCCGGCATAGGTGCCTTCCTCACCGAAGGTGCCGACATGCAACTCGTAGATCACGGCCTCCGCCCAGGGGCGGCCGGGATAGAGCACCGAGTCCCGGAACGTCGCGGTGTCGATCACCTCGCTCGGCGCCCCGACGTCGTCTGGCTGGAAGAACGAGGCGGGATCGGGAACGACCAGGTCTTCGTTGATCCTGAACTGATAGCGCGTGCCGACATGCGCGGTGGGACTCAACCACTGGTACCAGCCATCGTGGTCGCGCGTCATCCGGAGTGGCGGCCGGCCGGCTTCGAGCAATTCGACCGATTGCGCCGTCGGCGCCCAGAGATTGAAGCAGACCCCGTGATCGAGGCATCGAGGGCCGTGGTGTCGCGCTTGCCCGGCCATTCCCAATCTGTGACTCAAACCTGGTCGCCTTTGCGTGGCTGGAAGTAACAGCACGCTTCGCGAGGCTCGATTTTGCGATCGCTTGAGCATGCTCTGGACGGGAGAAGCCGAGATGGAGGCATTCGTTCCTCAGGCCGGCACCACACTGATGCGCCGTGCGCGTTGTGTGCACTTTTGGGCCGAGGTGCGGCGACGATGGTTGGGGAAGATCACTGTTGCAAACAGGGAACGGAATCGCCTCGGCGACGGTTGCAATTCTACACGGGAGTTTTCGCCATGCGCCGCTCGAAGCCACAGCCGATCCGCAACAAGCTCGATCTTGCCGACCGTACTCAGGTGCGGCTCGTCAGAAAGCGTCTCGGACTGTCAGATGCGGAGTTGACCAGCATCGTCGAGCGGACCGGCAACTCGATTGCGGCCATCAGCAAGGAGGCGGCGCTGCAAAGGGCAACCACGCTGCCCAAGCCGGACGATGTGCCTCCCGCCGCCGCGATCGCTTCGGCGACCGTCGGCGAGCAGGCGACGACGGAAGTGACGGCAATCCCACCAAATTCTTGAACGACTTTTCGGGGCAGCGATGGATCAAACAGTACATCCAGACGACGCCCTGACGCGGGCGGCTTCGCGCCTGCGCCGCTCCCGCATCAGCGAGGGCAAGCCGTTTCCGCTCGGCGCCACCTGGGACGGGCTCGGCGTCAATTTCGCGCTATTTTCGGCCCATGCCACCAAGGTCGAACTCTGCCTGTTCGACGACGACGGCGAGACCGAACTGGAGCGGATCGAACTCCCGGAATATACCGACGAAGTCTGGCATGGCTATTTGCCCGCGGCCCGTCCCGGCACCATCTATGGCTATCGTGTTCACGGCCCCTACGAACCCGACGCGGGACACCGCTTCAATCCCAACAAGCTCGTGCTCGATCCTTACGCCAAGCAGCTGGTCGGCCGGTTGCGCTGGGGACCGGAGCTGTTCGGCTACCAGCTCGACCATGCCGACAAGGATCTCTCCTACGACGAACGCGACAGCGCGCCCTTGATGCAGAAATGCCGCGTCATCGACCCGGCCTTCACCTGGGGCGCCGCGCGCAAGCCGGAAGTGCCATGGGAGCGGACGATCGTCTACGAGATGCACGTCAAGGGTTTTACCCAGCTGCATCCGCTGGTGCCCGACGCAGACCGCGGCACGTTCTCCGGCCTCGCGCATTCGGAGGTCCCGGCCTATCTGCGATCGCTCGGCATCACCAGTGCAGAATTGCTGCCGATCCATGCCTTCGTCGACGACAGCTATTTGGTTGAGAAAGGCCTGCGCAATTACTGGGGCTACAACTCCCTCGCCTTCTTCGCGCCGGAGCCACGTTACCTCAAGACGCCGTTCGCGAACGAATTCAAAGCCATGGTCAACCAGTTCCACGCCCATGGCATCGAGGTCATCCTCGACGTCGTCTACAATCACACCGCTGAAGGAAACGAGCTCGGCCCGACCCTGTCCTTCAAGGGCATCGACAACGCTAGCTATTACCGCCTGCTGCCGGACCAGCAGCGCTACTACATCAACGATACCGGTACAGGGAATACTGTGAACCTGTCGCACCCGCGTGTGCTGCAACTCGTCGCGGATTCCCTGCGCTATTGGGCGACCGAGATGAGGATCGACGGCTTCCGTTTCGACCTCGCCACCATCCTGGCACGGGAGCCCTACGGATTCGACGAAGGCGGCGGCTTTCTCGATGCCTGCCGCCAGGACCCCGTGCTCTCCAGCGTCAAGCTGATCGCCGAGCCTTGGGACATCGGTCCGGGTGGCTATCAGGTCGGCCAGTTTCCGCCGGGATGGGCGGAGTGGAACGACAAGTTCAGGGACACGGTGCGCGCCTTCTGGAAGGGCGACGAGGGATCGATCGCGGACTTCGCCAAGCGCGTGTCCGGATCCGGCGATCTCTTCAACAAGCGCGGCCGCCGGCCGTGGGCCAGCGTCAACTTCGTCACCGCACATGATGGTTTCAATCTCAACGATCTCGTCTCGTACAACGACAAGCACAATGAAGCCAATGGCGAGGACAATCGCGACGGCCACAGCAACAATCACTCCTGGAACTGCGGCGCCGAGGGACCGACGGACGATCCGGACATCATTGCGCTGCGCGAGCGCCAGAAGCGCAATCTGCTGGCAACCATGCTGTTGTCGCACGGCACGCCCATGCTGCTTGCCGGTGACGAATTCGGACACACCCAGCACGGCAACAACAACGCGTACGCCCAGGACAACGACACCACATGGCACGACTGGATGGGCATCACCGCGAACGGCCGCAGCCTGCGCGAATTCACCCGAAAGCTGATCGCCACGCGCAAGGCATTTCCGATTCTCTACCGCAGCCGCTTCCTGGTCGGCTCGCACAATGAAGAGCTGGACGTGAAGGACGTGACGTGGCTCGCGCCGTCCGGAGAGGAAATGACGACGGAGCAGTGGCAGGACGGCAACGCCAAATGTTTCGCTTTGCTGCTCGACGGCCGCGCCCAGGAGACCGGCATCAAGCGCCGCGGCTCGGACGCAACCATGCTGCTGATCTACAATGCTCATCACGACGTCGTCCATTTCACCCTGCCCGCCGTCGCCGAGGGACGCAGCTGGGTCGGGTTGATCGACACCAATCAACCGGAGGGGCAGATGCCCGCGTTCGACTTCGGGCATGTTTATGTGATGACCGGGCGATCCCTCGTGGTGTTCGGTCTCGCCACCGAGAGCATCGCCACCCGCCGCCTGCGCCAGGGCCTGGGAGCGCTGCTCGACGTCGTGGAGGCGCCGCTGCCGGGATAGTCGCCACGATCAGGCGAGCCGATGCTTTCGAGTTGATGACAATAGGGAACGCACGCAGGTCACCGGCGTTCGAGTAGATGGGGCATCAGTCGGAGAACACCGAGATGAAGTTCACAGGTGCCGTTATCCTCGCCGCTCTTGCGCTGCCTGGTGCAGCTTGGGCGCAGGCCAGCAAGCCTGACGTTTCGTCCGCGCCGAGCGCGCAGAATTCGGGTGCCGGCATTGCCGGACAGCCCGGCAACAAGAACGGTCCGGCCGCCAAGCCCGGTGAAACCGTCGGATCAAGTTCGACAAACTCCACCGGCAACACCGCCGTGCAATCGCAGGACCCGGCGCATATTCAGGGCGCACCGGGCAACAAGAGCGGGCCGCCCGCCAAGCGTCCGGACCAACGCTGAGCGAGTACGTCCACAATCCTGCCGATCGTCTTTGAACGACCTGCGCCTGATCGGCGCAGGTCGTTTCGCTAGGAACGAACACTGAAGCCGCCCGTTCGGAAGACATCTTCTTTTCCTGCCCTCCCAATCCGAGAGTCCCGCCATGTATCATCACGTCAAGAAGCTGATGTTCACCGTTCGCGTCGACGAGCCGGATCCGCGCTTCGGCAACATGCTGCTGGAGCAGTTCGGCGGCGCCAATGGCGAGCTCGCCGCCGCGATGCAGTACTCGATCCAGGGATTGAACTGTGAGGATCCCGATCGTAAGGACCTGCTGATGGACATCGGCACCGAGGAGCTCAGTCATCTGGAAGTGGTGGGCACGCTGGCGCGGATGCATCTCAAGCCCTCGAAGTTCGACCGCCAGGCGGCCGAAGCCGATCCCCTCATCGCCATCGCGGGCGGCGGCGGAGTCAATCTGTTCAACTCGCAGGGCAATGCCTGGACCGCCGACTATCTGAAGATCACCGGCGAGCTCGACGTCGATCTGCGCAGCAACATCGCCGCAGAGGCGCGGGCCAAGATCGTCTATGAGCGGCTGATCAATTTCTGCGACGACGCCGGCAGCAAGGACGCGCTGCAGTTCCTGATGACCCGCGAGATCACGCACATGAAGGCGTTCGCGCTGGCGCTCGAGAGCATGGGCAAGCCGGCCTTCAGCATCGGCCGCATCGCCCCGACGCCCGGCCTTGTCGACCAGTTCTTCAACGATTCCACCGGCGCCGGCGACCATGGCGAGATCGACACGCGCGGCCCCTGGAACGAGGGCGGCGACTGGGTCTTCACGGAGTCGCCGGCGATCCAGGCGGGCGAACCGGGTCCGGCCTCGGCCATCGTCACCGAGAGCTCGCCGCCGGCCGACGAAGCGGGTCTCGGCGATCTGCTCATCAACGAGCTGCGCGATATCTTGCATGCCGAGAAGCAATTGACCAAGGCGCTTCCCAAGATGGCGGAGGCCGCCCGCTTCGACCAGTTGCGCGAGCTGTTCGAGCAGCACTTGGCGGAGACCGAAGCACAGGTCGAGCGCATCAACGAATGCTTCGAGATGCTCGGCAAATCCGCCCGCGCCAAGCCCTGCAAGGGCATGATGGGCCTCGTCGAGGAGGGCCAGGAGATCATGGCCGAGGGTGAGGACAAGGAGGACGCGGCGGCCGACCTCGCGCTGATCGGCGCGGCGCAACGCGTCGAGCACTACGAGATCGCAGGCTATACCACGGCGCGCAACCTCGCCCAGCAGCTTCGCCACAGCGCCGTTGTCGCCCTGCTGTCGAAATCACTCGCGGAGGAGGAGAACGCGGATCAGCTCCTCAACCAGGTGGCCCGCTCGCTGATGTCGGTGGCGAAAATGCCCGCGGCAGTCGAGCAGACCGAATGATCCCTAGCCGTCCAGCAGGTCGAGAAACTCCTCGACCCGGCTGAACGGATCCGCGTCGCGGCGGCCGGCGTGAACGACGCGGTCGCCGTCGCGCTGCAGCGCTCCCGTCTGCGACTTTCCTCTGGATTTCCGCAGCCGCCCCGGCAGGAACGTCGCGGCGACCGCCTCGGGCCCGACATCGAGCCTGACGATGCCGCGCCGTTTGCAATCGATCCGGAGCCTGGCGGATGCGAAGAAGTCGCGGGCCTCCGGCGGCAACCGACCGAAACGACGCGAGATCTCCTCCTCCAGATCTTCCAGATCGTCGTCGCTTCGGCATCGGGCAGCGCGGCCATAGATCTCGAGCCGGACCGCTTCCGATTGCACGTAGCCCTCAGGCAGCATGTCGGCCAACGGCATATTGAGATCGGGCACCCACAGATCGGCGCCGGCGTCGCTGCCTCGCTCGGACGCCCGCTTCAGCAGATGACTGTAGAGCACCGGTCCGAACACCTGGACATGGCCGGACTGCTGTTCCGAGAACAGATCGCCGGCGCCCCTGAGGTCGAGGTCGCGCTCGCTGATCGCAAAGCCGGCACCCGGCTTGCTGAACTCCTCCAGTACCGCCAGACGTTTCTCGGACTGCTCTGAGGTCGATTCCGTCAGCAGATGGGCAAAAGCGCGCGTGCCGCCGCGTCCCACCCGTCCCCTGAGCTGATGCAGCTGCGCAAGCCCGAACTTTTCGGGCCAGCACACCACGATGGTGTTCGCGCGCGGAATATCGAGCCCGCTTTCCACGATATTGGTCGCCAACAGCACGTCCGCCTCACCGTCGACGAAACTCATCATGCGGTCGTCGATCTCGTCCACGGGCAACCTGCCGTGAAGACAGACGATGCGCAGCTCCGGCGCCACCGATTGCACCCGCGCCAGCATCGGCTCCAGATCCTGGATGCGTGGGCAGATCAGGAAGCTCTGACCGTGCCGCCTGCGCTCGCGCAGCAGCGCCGCGGCAATGGCAGCGTCGGACAGCGGCGCGATCCTGGTCACGATGGGAAGGCGATGAACCGGCGGCGAGGCGATCACGCTGAGGTCCCTGAAGCCGGCAAGACCCGCCGCGAGCGTGCGCGGGATCGGCGTGGCGCTCATCCACAGCGAATGGGCCCCCTTGGCGAGGCCTGAGAGCTTCGCCTTCTCCGCCGCCCCGAAATGCTGCTCTTCGTCGATGATGACGAGGCCAAGGTCGGCGAACTTCACGTCCTTTGCCGCAAGCGCCTGTGTGCCGACCACGACTTTCAGCGTGCCGCGCCGCAGCCCCTCCTTGGTCTCTCGCGTCTCCGGGCCTGAACTGGCCCGCGACAGGCTTCCCACCTCGATCCCAAGAGGGCCGAACCGTTTGCGGAAGGTTTCGACATGCTGCCGCGCCAGCACGGTGGTCGGCGCCGCGATCGCCACCTGCTTGCCGGACAGCGCCACTGCGGCCGCCGCCCGCAGCGCGACCTCGGTCTTGCCGAATCCGACATCACCGCAGATCACCCTGTCCATGGGATGGCCCGCCGCAAGATCGTCGAGGACGTCTTGAATGGCCTGGCCCTGGTCCGCTGTCGTGAAATAGGGGAACCGTGCGACGAATTTTTCATAAGCCGGCCCCGGTGGCACCAGTTTGGGTGCACGACGGCGGAGGCGCTGGCTGATGTGTTTGGCGAGCGCCTTGGCGGCGACTTGGATTTCCGCTTCCGCCTCGGTACGCCGCGCCCACCAGCTGCTGCCGTCCGCCTTGTCGAGCGTCAGCTTGCCGGGTTCGCCGGCATAGGGCCAGATCACCGCAAGATCGGCCGGTGGAACGAGCACGGCATTGTCGCCCGCGAATTTGAGCCTGATCATCTCGCGTCGCGATCCCTTGCCCATATCGAGGGTCTGCAAGCCATCGAGCACGGCTAGCCCGCGTTGCAGATGGACAATGGCGGCGCCCTTTTCGGGCACATCGGGATGATCGAACGCCGGGTTCCATGCGCGCGCCATCGGCTGGGGATGATGGGCCCGGCTGCCGAGCACGTCGGACGCGGTCACGACGACAAGCGGCTTGCGGCCGGCGCCAATGAACCCCGCGTCGAAATCGGCCAGCAGCGCGCCTTCGCGGCTCCGTGCCTTCGCCACCTCGCTCCAATCGGCCAGGCGCTCCGCCTTGATGCCGCTCATGCGCTCCATCGCGCGAAGGTCGTCCTCGACGGCCGCGACGAACAGCAGCCGCGATCCGCCGCGCTGCATGTCGGCGACGAAGGCGCGAAGCGCCTTGCGCGGCGAGGCCAGCTTCGAGAACTCCGGAGTCGAGATGAAGGCGGCCTTGCGCGGCAGCACGCTGATGCGCTTCTTCAGCTGCTTCCAATCCGCCTGCCCCAGATACTCGCGCTCCGCATCCCTGCGGCCGGCGGCGTCCTCAATCGTGGCCTGCCAGCTCTCGGCGTGGGTCGATACCCCGGCATCCGCGATCCACCGCGCGCGGCTGCAATAATCAGGCAGCGTCGCCCGCTGTCCGCGCGTAGCTCCCAGCGCGATCCGCTCGGACATGGGATCGATGATCAATTCCGCGGTCTCGTAGACGACCTCGTGCTCGATCGGATCGACCGCGACGATCTTGCGAATCGTGTCTCCGGAATGCTCGATCCGGAAGGGAGCGAGCGCGCCGGCGGGAAACACTTCAAACGTCTTGCCGTGGAACAGGACGCCGCCCGGATACTCCGCCTCTTCGTCGAGATCGTAGCCGAGAGCCTCCAGCCGAGTCTCCAGCTCGGGCCCGGAATAGGGCGCGCCCACCTTCAGCGTGAGGCTCGACCGCGACCAGCTCGCCGGCAGCGGCAGCCGTTCCATGATGGCTTCCGCGGTCGACACCAGGAAGACGGGCTTCTTTGCCTTGGCGAGACGCCGCAGCACCGAGCTGCGCCGTCCCGCGATCTCGCGGGATGGCTCGAGGCCGTCGAAGGGCAGCGTGTTCAGGCGCGGAAACACCAGCACGTCGACCGAGGGATCGAGAGCGTGAATCACGCCGCCCAGCCGCTCCGCCCTGCTCTCGTCGTCGCAGAGGAAGACGAGGCCGTCGGACTTCTCCCACTGCTCGAGCAGATGCAGCGCCAGCATGCCGAGCGGCGATGAGGAGGCGACCGCGGAACGCGAGGCGCTCTTGTCCGGACGCTTGCTTGTCGAGCTCCTGCTTCTCGAGCTTGTGCTCTTCGTGCTCTTGCTTTTCGCGCTCTTGCTTAGCGAGCCTTTGCTTTTTGAGCTCTTGCTTTGTGTCTTTATCGCGCCGGTCGTGGCCCGGGCTTTCCTGGTGGGCGCCAATGTGTATCCAACTTTGTTTCGCAAATAGAGGCGAGCGACGACGAGCCCTCCCGTTGAGCTCCGTCGATAACGCGCCTCGGGCCTGAGCGCCCAATGACGTCATTACAATTTTGCAATTGCGTTGAAAAGCAGAGACAGAGCGTGAAGGCAAGCGGCTTGGACGGCCAGAAGGCTAGCGGGCTATTGCAGGACCTTCGGCAGCACTACGACCACATCCACGCTTTGCGCGAGGATATGCGTTGCGACCACAGCGAGCTGGTGCGAGAACTCGTCCTCGATCTCGGCCGCGCAGTCTTCGTCGCTAGCAATGGCAAACAGCAGATTGCCGTCGATTTCGTCGAACCGGATGCCGGCGAACAGGCGATCGAAAATCTCGGCGCCCGCGATGTACGCGATTCGCGCCTGGATGGCCTGGTCCTCGACGAGCGACAACTTCCTCATGGACGCAACATATGGCCGCACCATCCGAATGCAAGAGCAGGAGAGCGCTGGCGCGGCGTGCCTTGCGAACTATATTGGTGGCATCGTCCCGCCTGACCGCCGTTTGCCCTTGAGGAAATCCTTGATTCTGTTCCTGCTGCTGATCTTCCTGCCGATCGCCGTGTCGGCCGGCCGCTATTATTTGCGCGGCGACGGCCGCGGCAATTGGCAGACGGCGGATCGCTCCAGCGCCGGCCTGCTGCCGCCCGCGTCCGCCAATCCGGACGCGCTGATCCGCGTGTTCGCCGCGCGCACGGTGCGCTGGCGCAGTATTTTTGCTGTCCATACCTGGATCGTCGTCAAGGAGAAGGGCGCCGCGACCTACAGCCGATACGATTACACGGCCTGGGGCGACCCTGTTCGCAGCAACGGCTTTGCGCCCGATGGCCGCTGGTTCGGCGCGATGCCGGAAACGGTCGTGGCGGTCGACGGCGCGCGGGCAGAAGCATTGATTCCGAAGATCCGCACCGTCATCGAGAACTATAAGTTCCGCGCCTATGGCGACTACAGCGCCTGGCCGGGGCCGAATTCCAACACCTTCGTGCAGGCGGCGCTTGACGCCGTTCCCGAGTTGCGCGCCGTGCTGCCGCCGACCGCCATCGGTAAGGACTTTCCCTACAGCGGACGCTGGGCCGGCATCACGGCGTCCGGCACCGGGCTCTACGCCTCGCTGTCGGGCTATCTCGGCATGACCATCGGCTGGGTCGAAGGGGTCGAGATCAATTTCCTCGGCGCGGTGCTCGGCCTCGACATCCGCCGCCCCGCGCTGAAGCTTCCAGGCATAGGCCGCCTGGGTGTCACGGCCGGCGCGTAGCGCCATGGCGGGGCAATCCCATCAAAGTCGGCGCCCTCCCAAGCTTCCCGACATTGTCTTTTCAATGTGTGCTTCAGGTCACAGCAGAATCGAGCGCCTTGGCCTAAACTGAACTTGCATGGCCGCAAACAAGGTAACGGCGGTACGCACGAGGCTGGAAAGGCGACCGACAGCTACGGACTTTTGAAGCCGCCAGGTGAAGAACTCGGCGGCTTTTTCTCTGTCCAGGGAACGCGCGGCCGAAGCTTGTTCGCTGCCGATGTGGCTCCCGGAACCTCTACCGTTTGTCTGAGGAATCCGAGAGCCTCCGCTGATCGCGCTCTTCGTCGATCTGCCGTTCGGCCTCGAGCCAAAACTCCACGTCCCGATCGACCGGGCGACCGGCCTGCTCCCAGAGTTCGTAGGCGCGCGCTCGCACCTTTCCGCGCCGCATCATGCGAAGCAGCTTTTGCTTCAGCTCCTCGGCGAACGTCCTGAATCGCTGGACGGTGGTTTCGTCTTTGACAAGGGCTGCCGCTCGCGTTGCGAGTTCGATCTGGTGCTCTATCTTTTGCCGCTCGTCCACCGCAAACCCCGCCGTAGCCACGGGCCTGCGTCGCAGCCCGTGCTGCTCACAACCTCAATTCCTGCTGGAAGGCTCTGTTCCGCCTTCAATGCCAGGTCTTGCTAGTGCCACGTCGTGTCCGCTTCGACGACCACCGCCCTTGCTTCGGGATCTTCCGTCGTGTTGCAGGTGCAGGGCATTCCCTCACCGCAGCGGCAGCCGCCCAGTTCCTCGCTCCAGGCGCGGAGCGGATGGTTTGCGCAGACCCATCCCAGACCGTGGCAGAATGGGCATCTCTTGTCGGTCACAGCGTATCCGGCGTCCGCATGGGGTTCGACTTGTCCTCGTTGCGCAACTCCTGCTCGGCCGCATGCCAGAATTCTTCCTCGCGGCCTTCCGGCTTGCCCGCCTGTTCCCACAAGCGGTGCGCGCGTTCTCTGATGTCGTGATCGGTCGGCTCCGGCATTGCATCTCCTGCGACGAGAGACACGGCCCCACCCTGGGGGGTATGGGGGCTTGGAGGCGGGGCCGTGCAGGCCAGCAAATCGGCGGCGACGCTGGCCCGCTGAGTCAAGCCTCGATGGTGCGCAGAGTTCCTAGCCCTGAGCGGCGAACGATCCGGCTTTCAGTTACCTTCGTCCTGAGCTGAAGCGCCCGCGGCATGCATTGCCGCGCACCATCCGAATACCATCGCAGGCCCGATCATCGTGCCCGGGCCCGGATAAGTGCCTCGAAAGATCGAGGATGAATCGGTACCGACGGCGTAGAGTCCGGGTATGGCGGTCCCACGGCTAGACAAGACGCGGGCGGTTGAATCCGTGCACAAGCCGGCGCTGCTAGCGAGATCCGTCGGCCATACTGCGACGGCATAGTATGGCCCAGGACCGACCCGCCGCAGGCACGGGTTTGGCACGTTCCGGGGATCACCATTGAACCGGTTCAACTCGCTTGAACCGCGGCCGAACTCTTCGTCCACACCGCTCTCGGCATAGCGATTGTATCGCTCGATCGTTTGAGCAAGCTCGCCGCCATCGACGCCGATGTTTTCGGCCAGTGCTTCAATCGTTTCGCCCGCCAGCAAATATTTAGCCTTGAGAAATTTGTCCAAATCCCTCGTCCCGGGATGAACGAGACCAATGCCATAGTCGCCGATAAAGGCGCGATCGCAAATCAGGAAAGCTGGCGTTGCCAATACCGAAGACGAGTCCGATCGCAACATCGCTTCCACGAAGTCGTGATAGGAGTCGGCTTCATTCACGAAACGGCGGCCCGACTTGTTCACCGCAAGCAGTCCTGGCTTGGCACGATCCAGCATAATGTGCGGAAATACCGAGACGTAGCCGTCCGCCTGCGTCATGACCGAGCTCGGCATCCACAAGGCGGGGCTATCGAAATTACGCTCAATCACCGCGTCGACGCGTTCGGCCGCGAGCAGGCCGTCCCCGGTATTGCACGAAGGCGCGAGTGAAAATCGGCGCGCGGCCTCGGGGAAAAACCTGTCGCGAAGCTCGCGGCTCCAGCCGATGCCTCCCGTTGCCAGCACCACGCCCTTGCGGGCACGTATCGCCAATGCTCCTGAGGGCGATGACAAAACGGCCCCGACGACTGCGTCGCCATTACGGATGAGCTCAGCGAGCTCGGTCTCATATCGCAGATCCACGCCGGAACGACGAAGGCTGTCAAACAGCCTCGCGACGAGAGCGTTGCCCATGATCAGACGCGTTCCGCGGTTGTAGCGAAGTCGATCAAGCAAATGCCGACCGAGCAGACCAACGACATGCCTGAAATTCGTCCAGTTGCGGAATGGCGCCAGCAACGCCGGGATGTCCGCCTTTCCGACCATCATGCCGCCGAGGACCATGAACTCTCGCCGCGGGGCCCTTATGCGCTCGAAGTCCTTGCCAAGCTTGCGGCCGTCGAACGGAACGGCGCCGAGAGCACGACCACCGATCGCTGCCCCTGGAAGATTCTTGTAGTCGGGATGGACCGGCGGCGCCGCAAACCGTACGCTCGTCCTCTGCTCGAGATAATCGAGCATCATTGGACCCGTCTGGAGGAACGCATCCACACGCGCGTCCGCGGCGTGTTCGCCGAGCAATGCTTCAAGATAGACCCGCGCCGCCTCGGTGGAGTCTGAGATCCCTGCAAGCAATCCCTGCCGATTGCCCGGAATCCAGATGGTGCCGGCGGAGGTCGCGGTCGTGCCGCCAACCGTGTCCGACTTCTCGCAAAGGATCACGTCGAGCCCTTCGAGGGCGGCCACCAGCGACGTCGTCATGCCGGCGGCACCCGCCCCGACGACCAGAAGATCGGTCTCGACGTCCCAGGAGCGATCGGCTTGCGACATCCCGCACTACCCTTCTCGTCCCGAAATTCTCACCTCTCGCTGCGCACCCGCTCGACAACGGCTCTGCCTGCCGCCAACGCCCGGCGTGCTCGCGTCGCGGCGTCGACGCTCTTGGCCAGCTGAACGGTCGGAACCTCGATGCTGATCGTCAGATCATTCGGCATCGCGCTTGCAAGCCCCATCAGGTCTATTCCGCCCTCGCCCGGAAACATCCGCTCCTCGCGAGCGGCATGGATGAGCTGCTCCGTGGTCGCCGGGCGCTCGGCCGGGCCGTCGCAAAGTTGCCAGTAGTGAAAGCGTTGCGCCGGGATAGCGCGGAGGTCCGCAAGCGAACATTGCGACCGATCGAAATGCAGTGCATCGACCAGAATGCCGGCACCGGGATGATCGACGTCGCCGACGATCCGCATTGCGGTCTTCAGGTCCGGAACGCTGGTCCAGGGCATGAATTCGAGGTCGGAGGTCAGGCCATAGCTTGCTGCCGCTTCACAAAATTGCTGGTAGCGATCCGAAAACCGCGCCAGGTCCGGATCGTGGGCCGCGACGAGGATGTGTTTGGCGCCGAGGCGCGCGCCCACCTCGAAGAAGGGCGTGAACGAGGCAATCTCGGTTTCCGGTCTGAACGCAACGACCTCGAGATCGGCGACAGACACCCCCGTCAACTCCAACCGCCGAAGCGTCTCCCGCAGGAGCGGCGCATCGTCCATCAGGCGATAGGCAACACTGCCAGGCGTGGCGGGCAACAGCCTGAGCCCGACCTTTTCGTAACCGCAATGCGCCGCCAATTCGATCATCTCGGGCGGCGCAAGCTCGAGCACGGTCAACGCGGCGAGCGAGAACGTTGTCATCAGCCGAAATCCGCGATACGGGCGTCGAGCGCAAACATGCTTTGATAAACTTCCGGCTCGCTCGCCCCGACCATGACGTCGGGCGCAAGCTCGCTCGCCCGCCGCAAGGCAGCCTGCAACGAGGCGACGTCGAGCGCCTCGATCAGCAAAAGCCCCGCGAAGAAGCCCTCATTCTTCCGCATGCCCTTCTCCGTCGTCCGCACCGACGTCCGCGCCTCGTCGGTCGCGCCGATCTGCACGGCGGCGACCCCGTCGCACGCAACGAGCGCCTGGGCCAGACCTTCCGGATCTTTCGGCAACGTCTCGATCCGGAGCGCCACGACCGACGCGCCCTCGCCCCGCCCTGCCCGCGCGATCATGACACCGCCGCCCCGCATGAAATTGCCGAGCTTCGGCATGATGCGCTGGGACCATTGCGTCGGAGCGTTGAGGCGCGCCAGATAGGCCTCGCCGTCGAGGACCTCCGGCGTCTCCAGCTCATACAGAATGAAGAAGCGGTTGATGTCGTCCCTTGCCGCGCGGAAGACACGCGATGCCAGGAAGCCCTTCGTCGTCACGCGCTCGGTCGTGTGTTCACGCGTCAGCCAGTGTCGGTAGTCGGTCAGGTCGTGAGCCTCGACGTCGCTCCAGATGGCGAGAAATCCCGTGCCGCGCATTCCGCCCTCCATGCCTACGCCTTGCCGCCGGCCGGAAGCCCGCGCAGAGCCGGTGCCATGGTCGCAGGCATTTGCCCCAGCCGTTGGACCGCCGCGAGCATCGCCGCGAGATAACCATAGGGACCCAGGCCGCAAATGACAGCCGTGCAGGCACTCGACGTGATCGAGTGGCGGTGCAGCTCGTCCCGCGCGTGGATGTTCGAGATGTGCACCTCGATCTTCACGCCCTCGAATATCTTCAGCGCGTCGATCAGCGCGATCGATGTGAATGAATAGGCCGCGGGATTCATGATGATGGCGTCCGCGTTGCCATTGGCGGACTGGATCAGGCTGACGAGCTCGCCCTCCATGTTCGTTTGATGGAACGACATCGAAACTCCGAGCTGATCGGCCAGCGCCTTGCAGCTCGCCTCGATCTCCCCGAGCGTCGTCGAGCCGTAGATGTGGGGCTCGCGGATGCCGAGGAAATTGAGATTGGGTCCGTTGAGGATCATGATCCTTGCGGCCATTTTCGCTTTTCCTTCTTTTGTGCCGACGGGTCTAGCCGGCAAACCATTTGGCCGGGATTGTCACCAGTCCCGGGAATAGCACCATCGCGAACAGCACGATCAATTGCGCGATCAAGAAGGGCCAGACGCCCTTGATGATGTCCTCCATGCTGATCCTGGAGACGCCGCAAACCACATTCAGAACGATACCGACCGGCGGCGTGATGAGGCCGATCGCATTGTTGATGATGAAGAGGACGCCGAAGTAGACGGGATCGATGCCCGCTGCCTTGACGATCGGCATCAGGATCGGCGTGAGAATGAGGATGGTCGGCGTCATGTCGAGGGCCGTTCCCACGATCACCACCACGACCATGATCGCCAGCATCAGGAGCGTGTTGTTGCCCATGAAAGGCTTCAGCAGGGTGACGATCTGTGCCGAAATCTCGGACACGGTGATGAGCCAGGACGATACCAGCGCCGCTGCCACCAGAAACATCACGATGCTCGTCGTCAGGGCCGAGGAGACAAACACCTCATAAAGCTGCGACGGCTTCAATTCCCGATAGATGCAGGTCGCGACGAACAGCGAATAGACGGCGACGACCACTGCGGCTTCCGTCGGCGTGAAGATGCCGAAGCGCAGGCCGACGATGATGATGACCGGGAGCATCAACGCCCAGAAGCCGTCGACCACGGCTTTTACCATCTCCGAGAGCGATGCCCTTGGCGGGGGCGTCAGGTTCTCCTGGCGCACCACCCACCACCAGGCCAGGCAGAGCCCAGCCCCGAGCAGCAGCCCCGGGACGATCCCGGCCAGAAACAGCTTCGAGATCGACACGCCCGCGGCGACACCGAAGATGACGAACCCGATGCTGGGCGGAATCACAGGCGCGATGATGCCGCCGGCCGCCACCAGACCCGCCGCATAGGACTTCTTGTGGCCCGCCGCCACCATCATCGGCACCAGCAGCGCAGCCAGCGCTGCGGCGTCGGCCGCCGCGGAGCCCGAGAGCGACGCGAGGATGCAGGACGCGAGGATCGTGACGTAACCGAGTCCGCCGCGAAAATGTCCGACTGCGACGAGCGCAACATTGACGATTCGCTTGGCCAGACCGCCCTTGTTCATGACCTCGCCGGCGAGCATGAAGAAGGGAATGGCCATGAGTGGAAAGCTGTCTGCGCCGTTGATGACGTTCTGCGCCACGATCTGGGCATCGAACATGTCGATCGTGCTCATCAGGGCCACGCCGCAGACGATCAGCGCAAAGGCGATCGGCATGCCCAGCGCCATGGCGCCGAGCAGCGAGAAAGTGAAGACGGCAATCGTCATGGCGTGATCCCGGAGATTCTCAGGATGTGAGCGCCGGGCGACACGATATTGGGAGACAGCATCAGTGCTCCTCCGATTCCCTGACGGCCACCATGTCGGCTTCGCTGGCTTGTCCGGACATGACGCGGAACAGATCGTAGAGAAGGATCACGCCGGCCGAAACGCCGAAGATCACGCCCACGCCATAGAAGATGCCGAGCGACAGGCCGGTCGCCGGCGCGCGGTCGTCGAGATTGATGATCGTCTGCCGCCAACTTCCCGAGAGCAGAAGCCAGTCGGCGAACAGCATCAGGACGTAGCTGACGATGAAGCAGATGCGTTTGCCGTAAGCCGGCAGCATCCGCACAAGGCTATCGACGCCGAGATGGGCGTGCTCACGCATTGCCACGACCGCACCGAGGAAAGTCAGCCAGACCAGGAGCCAGCGCGACAGCTCCTCGGAAATCGCGATACCGGAGTTGAAGCCGTAGCGCAGAACCACGTTGCCGAACACCAGCACCACCATCACCGCGAGAAATGCGGCGATGATGCCTTTCAGCAGGGTGCAATACAGGTCGAGAAATCGCGCCATACGTGCCGTCCGGGCAAAGTCGGATTCAGAGCCGGCCGACTGGACGGCTCTGCGTCTTGCATGCTGACGAGGTCGACTATTTCACGTCCTTGCGGATGCGATCGAGCTCGTCGTTGAAGAGCTTAACCGCGTCCGGCTTGAGATTGGCGGCAATCTTGTCGACCACCGGCTGCGCCGTCTTGCGCATGCGATCGAGCTCTTCCGGCGCGACGGTGTTGTACTGCATGCCTTTGGCCTGCAATTCCGACAGCGCCTTTTCGGTCTGAAGGCGTGTCTGCTCCTTTTGATAGCCTCGGCTTTCCTCATACGCCTCGCGCATCAGGCGCTGCTCGGTCGGCGAGAGCTTGTCCCAGAACGCCTTGCTCACCAGGATGATGTTCAGGGTGAAGGTGTGATTGGTGGCGGAAACGTACTTTTGCACTTCGTAGAACTTGTTGGAGAGAATGACCGTAAAAGGGTTCTCCTCGCCATCGACGGTGCGCGTCTCCAGCGCCGAGTAGAGTTCGCCGAAGGCCATCGGAACGGGATTGGCCTTGAACGATCCGAAGGTCTCAAGGTAGACCGGGTTCGGAATGACGCGAAGCTTGAGGCCGTTGAAATCCTCGACCTTGGTGATCGGCCGCGTGCTGTTGGTGACGTTGCGGAAGCCGAGGCCCCAATAGCCCAGACCGATCAGCCCCTTCGACGGCAGCGTATCGAGCATTGACGTGCCGAATTTTCCGGTCCCGAGCGCGTCGGCCTGCTCGATGGTCTTCACGATGAATGGAAAGTCGATGAGGCCGAACTCCGGCACGACGGTTGCGAGCGACGTCGTCGAGGCCGAGAGCATTTCCTGGGTACCGCCGCGCAGCGCCGATTGCTGCTGCAGCTCGTTGCCGAGCTGCGAGGCCGCGAACTCACGGATCTTCATCTTGCCCCCGCTCTTCGCCAGCAGGATCTCCGCAAATTTCTGCACCCCCGCGCTGACGGGGTGATCGGTGTTGTTCAGGTGTCCCCACCTGATCGTGCGCTCCTGAATGTCCTCAGCGGATGCGCCGACCGTCAGCGCCACGCAGATCGCCGTCGCAGACAGCGCCCGTACCAACAAGCTCATCGTTTCCTCCCTGTTCGACCGGGCACGACCGGCGGCTTAAGCCATTATTTTTCGTGCCCTCAGCCTATTTAGACATCACACATACATTTCCGTGTCAAATGACGATACCTATTTCATATGATGATTTGTCATACATCATACATCTGAAATCTGCTATAGTGCTGGCAACATTGATGGTTCGGCCGCGTCCGAAGTGGCCGACGATCGGGACAGGCGGGATCAGAAGGCATGACGTCAGTCGAGGAACGGCCCCTGTCGGCAGGCCACAGCGGCTATCAGCGCATCCGGGCCGACATCATTTTCGGAGTGCTCACGCCATCCGGACGCCTCAAGCTCGACGCCATGAAGGAGGACTACGGGGTCAGCATCTCCACACTGCGCGAGATCCTCAATCGTCTGACCTCCGAGGGCTTCGTGGTTGCCGAGGGCCAGCGCGGCTTCGAGGTGGCGCCGATCTCCATCCAGAACCTGCGTGAGCTCGCCGGCCTGCGCATCCTGCTGGAGCATCACGCGATGGCCGAGTCGTTTCGTGCCGGCGACGTCGAGTGGGAGGGCCGCGTGGTGTCCGCGCATCACAAGCTGGCGGCCACCGAACGCACCGTCCTCAAGGAGGGTGACGATCCCGAGCTGCGCAAACGCTACGACGGCGAATTCCACCAGGCGCTGATCTCGAGTTGCGGTTCGCGCGAGCTGATGCAGACCCATGCGGTCGTGTTCGACAAATATTTCCGCTATGCGCTGCGCTACCGCGGCGCGGAGACGATCAACCAGCACAAGGCGCTGCTCGAATGCGCCCTCAAGCGCGACATCAAAGGCGCCAAAACCGTGCTCACCGAGCACATCAACGGGTGCGTCGCGCACGCCCTCGCCTCCTGGAACGAGGACTGATCGCCCGGCTCGCGGCTGGAATCGGATATCGGAATGACCGCCGACATGATCCCCGCATATCGGGTCGAGACCGCGGTCGCCGCAGGCGACATCCTCGGGGAGACGCCGTTGTGGTGTGACCGCTCCCGTAAGCTGTGGTGGGTCGACGTCGACCGGCGGCTGCATCAATCGTTCGATCCGGCGACAGGCGCTCATCAGGTTGTTCCGTACGCATGCAACTTTCTCGGCAGTCAGGCTCTGACGGCGGATGGCTCCCACCTGCTCGCGAAGGATCTGGGACTTTATCGCCGCGCGTCCGATGACGGTCGTCCAGTTCAGCTCTGCGAGGTCGAAAGCGGCCTCGACAACCGCCTCAACGACGGGCGCGTCGACGCCCGGGGCCGGCTATGGATCGGCACCATGGACAACCAGCTGCATCGACCGAACGGAGCGCTGTATCGCGTAGATGCCGACGGCCGGACGGTGCGCATGTTCGGCGATGTCATCGTAACGAACGGCATCGCGTTCTCACCCGACAATCGCACGCTCTACTTCACGGATACCAGGCGTTACCGCACCTGGCAGTTCGACTTCGATCTCGATGACGGCGTGATCCGAAACAGGCGGCTGTTCGCGGATTGCAGCGCCTCCGGGGAGAGGCCCGACGGCGCTTGTATCGACGTCGCCGGCGGATTGTGGACCGCATTCTTCTCCGGCGGCCGGGTGGTGCGCTATCGGCCGGACGGCCGGATCGACACCGTCATTCCGGTGCCGGCGACCAATCCGACCTGCGTGTGCTTCGGCGGAGCCGATCTGAAGACCTTGTTCGTGACGACGGCGCGAAAGTTTCTAGATCGTGAGCAATTGAGCCGCGAACCCCAAGCGGGTCATGTTCTGGCCATTGAGGGCATCGCACAGGGACTTCCAGAACACCGCTTCGGCAATTGATCCTGAACCCTCTTCATTCAGAACCCTTGCACGGGCCGTCGTGAACCGGCTTCGCTACCATTTCTCGCCGAAGGGACGAATCTCCAGCTCGAAGGTCCAGGCGCTTTTGGGTTGCTGATAGAGCATCCAGTAGGATTCGGCGACCGACGATGGCGGCATCAGGAGGTCGGGATTGTCCAGCGCGTTCGGACCGAGCGCCTCGATCCGCCGTTGCCGGACCCATTCCGTGTCGACGCCGGAATCGATGATCAGATGCGCCACGTGAATGTTCTTCGGGCCCAATTCGCGCGCCGCGGCTTGCGCGACCGCCCGCAGGCCGAACTTGGCGCTGGCGAAGGCCGCATAGCCGCTGCCGCCGCGCAAGCTCGCCGTCGCACCTGTGAAGAAGATGTTGCCCTGGCCACGGGGCAGCATCAGGCGCGCGGCCTCGCGGCCGGCGAGGAAACCGGAATAGCAAGCCATTTCCCAGACCTTGCGGAACACCCGTTCGGTCGTGTCCAGAATCGGAAAGTTGACGTTGGCGCCGACGTTGAAGATGCAAACCTCGAGCGGGGCGTGCTTGTCGGCATCGCCGAGAAACGAGATGACCTGGTCTTCCTTGCGCGCGTCGAGCGCGCGCGCGTGAATTTCGCCGCCGGCCTGCTCGATCTCCTTGACGAGCGGTTCGAGCTTGGCGCCGTCGCGGCGTCCCGCAAACACCGTAAAGCCCTCGGAGGCGAACTTCTTTGCAATCTCGCTGCCGATAAAATCACCGGCGCCGATCACGGCCACGGTCGCGTTTCTCTTTTGCATGGGACTTCTCCCGGTCAGGTCTGGATCCGGTCGTCGGATCATAATTCAGACCGCGGATTGTCTTACAGTTCTAAAACCGAACTGTCAATTCGAGTAGATTTTGTGCTCTAGGAAAGACATTGTCTCGCAGTAGGTACCGATTTAGAATGGTATCTGAACCAAAGGCTTCCTGAACGATATTCGCGCGGAAGCCGCGGGCAGAGTGGAGATCTGGAATGAAATGGGGTGAGCTGGAGGACGAGCCGTGTTCGATGGCCCGAACCATCGGCGTGATCGGCGACCGCTGGACCCTTCTGATCCTGCGTGAATGCTTCCTGCGCACACGCCGTTTCGAGGGCTTTCAGTCTTCGCTCGGAATCACGCGCCACCTGCTCGCCGAGCGGCTGAAGAAGCTGGTCCGGCAAGGCGTGTTGCGGCGTATCCCCTATCAGGACTCGCCCAAGCGGCACGAATACATCCTCACTCAGAAGGGGCTCGATCTCTATCCGATCATGATGGCGATCGTGCATTGGGGCGACACTCATATGGTCGACGCGCGCGGACGACCTTTGCTGCATCAACACCGCAAATGCGGCAAGGACTTCGATCCGGTCATGGTTTGCTCCGAATGCGGCGAGCCGCTTTTGGCCAAGGAGATTCATACCCACCCCGGCCCTGGTGCTCGACGCACCCCGGCGCCGGAGAAGCCGAAGGCAAAGCGAGAGACAAGGGCAAAGACAAAGGCCCACCGCAGCGCCGCGTGAGATGGCTGCGTAGCGCGAGCAACGTTCGACATATCCCTGGAAATGGTGCGACCGATCTTTCAAACGGACATGAACTCTCGTTCCCGCGGCGCATTTCGCGCGAGCTTTGCTTCATCACTCACCCGCTCAAATCCAAGAGGGCACAAGGAAGGCCGGGTGCCGGCTGGCACCCGCGGTCCGCTGCGCGAAAAGCACATAGGCAAGTTCACCCTCTATCCACCACGCACTCCGCACCATCGATAACATAGGCTGCGTGACGAAAATCCCTGATAGTGGCGAGCTTGCCGGCGGACCAGTCGAGCAGCATGAAATATTTCGCCCGCCCGGCTGGCTCGTTCGGATCGAACACCAGGATCGCGGGACGTCCCTCGACCTGCCCCGTCACCAGGTGCCAGTCGCTGACCTTCGAATAATTGCCGAAATAGTTCGACACCTCGGCCTTGCCTTTCAGCCTGGTGCGGTTGACGAGCTCGAGCCTGACGTCGTCGGCGATCATGGCGCGGATCGCGTCGAAGTCGCGAGCGTTGAAATGGCCGACATAGGCGCTAAGCCGCGTCCGATCGGCTTCCGACAGGCCCGGCTGCGACACGTCGTCCGGCTCTCCGGCGAACTCACGCAGCTGCGTGCGTCCGCGATGCAGCGTGGCCTTCACCGCCGGCAGGCTGAAATCCATGATGTCGCAGACCTCGGCAAGCGAGCAGCCGAGCACGTCCATCAGGATCACGCTGGAGCGCTGCGCCACTGGCAGCCGCATGAAGGTGCGCAGGCTGGTCGCGGCGATCTGGCGGCTTTCCACATCATCGAGCCGGTCGGCAATCATCTCCACCTCCTCGGCCGAATGCAGCGCCTCCTGCCGGTTGCGGCGGCGCAGGAAATCCAGCGCGGTGTTGTGCGCGATGCGGAACAGCCAGCCCTCCATATTGACAGGCGTGACCGATTGCAGCGCTTCCATCGCCTTGATCAGCGCATCCTGCAGCACATCCTCACCGTCGATGACCGAGCCGACCATGCGCGCGCAGTAGCGATGCAGTTTCGGCCGCATCCGCGCCAGCAGGGCCTCGACATCGACGGTGGCCAGGGGGTCTGGCGCCATTGCTCCTCCGCTTCGCCTGCTCAGGACTCGTCCAGCATACGATAGTTGCCGACAATCCTCACATCACGAACCAGCGGCAGCTCCGCGCAGCGGTCACGGATGCCGTCCTGGAATGTCTGAAATGCCTTGAGCTTCGGGATCGGGCTCGAGCCGTCCTCGGCCGCGGCCTCGACAAGATGGATGAAGGTGTCGTCCTCCAGCCGCAGCGTCAGATAGCGCACACCGTCCGGCCCGGCCGCCTTCAATTCGGCAAATACGGCCGAAACCAGCTCAGCATTCCGATCGGCCAGCTCCGGCCTGGCCCTGTACCTGATCAACGTCCTTCTCATCGCGCGCTCCTTGCTCATGTCGCGACCTGGTTCGCTCAAAATCGCGCACATGGCCGCATCACCCCCAAGGACGTTTACCGACCGGCGAAGGATGCGGCCCGGAAACAATTATTTTTGGGCGCATCCTTTGCCGCTCAGCCCTCGTCTAGCCCGCAGAACGCGCCGCGACAGGCTGGCGCGACACACGGAGAGAGGGCGATGCAGACCCCGACCAATCGCGCCGCGCAGAACTGGGTGCTCGGCGTCACCGCGCTGGCATCCTTCATGATGGCGCTGGACGCCATGATCATCACGACGGCATTCGCGACCATCCGCGCCGAATTCGGCAGCCCGGTCGAGACGCTGCAATGGACCGTCAACGCCTTCAACCTGACCTTTGCCGTGCTGCTCCTGACCGGTGCCGCGCTCGGCGACCGCTTCGGTCGCCGCCGCATGTTCGCGGCCGGGCTCGCCCTGTTCGTCGTTGCATCGGCGGCCTGTGCGCTCGCAGGCAATGCCACCGCGCTGATCGCCGCCCGCGCGCTGCAGGGCGCCGGCGCTGCGCTGGTGATGCCGCTGGCCATGGCGATCCTGAGCGGCACGTTCGGCCGCGAGGAGCGCGCCCGCGCGCTCGGCATTTTCGCCAGCATCACCGGCTGCGCGCTGATCATCGGCCCCGCCATCGGCGGCTTCATCACCGAACATTTCGGCTGGCGCTGGGTGTTCTGGATCAACCTGCCGATCGGCCTGATCGCGATCACCCTGGTGCTGGCACGGTTGCGCGAAAGCTTCGGCCCGGCCGCCGCGTTGGACATCCCCGGACTGGCGCTTGTTGCGCTGGCGGCGCTGGCGTGGGTGTGGAGCCTGTTGCGCGGCAACGCCGTGGGGTGGGCGAGCGCCGAAATCATCGCCACGCTGATGTCGGGCCTGGTGTTCACGGCCGGCTTCGTGCTCTGGGAATTGCGCGCGGCCGCGCCGATGGTGCCGATGCGGCTGTTCTCATCGCGGGCGCTTGCCTCCGGCATGTCCGCAAGCGTGCTGTTCTACGCCGCGATGTATGGCGTCTTGTTCCTGCTGCCGCAGTTCCTCCAGACCGCGCTGGGCTTCGACGCCTTCGGCGCCGGACTTCGCCTGCTCCCCTGGACAGCGACGCTGTTCGTCACCGCCCCGATCGCGGGCGCGGTCGTCAACAGGTTCGGCGAGCGGCCGCTGGTGGTGACGGGATTGCTGATGCAGGCGATCGGCCTCGGCTGGATCGCGGAGATCGTGAGCTCCGCGGTTACCTACTCCGCTCTGGTCGCGCCGCTGGTGCTGGCCGGCGTCGGTGTCTCGATGGCGATGCCGGCAGCACAGAACGCCATCCTGAGCTCGGTCGCGGTGGCCGAAATGGGCAAGGCGTCCGGCATCTTCAACATGGGCCGCTTCCTCGGCGGCATGTTCGGCATCGCCGCGCTGGTGGCGAACTTCTCGGCCCATGGCGGGGTCGATTCGGCCGCTCATTTCGAGAGCGGATTTGCCGCGGCGATGAGCCTCGCCGCAACGCTGTCGCTGGCCGGCGCGATTGCAGGGTTTTTCCTGCCGGCACGGCGACGGACCGCCGGCGCAGCCGCGCCGCAAGATGCGTGAGGCTGACAACACTGGAGTTTCGTTATCGGGCTGGCGCCTTGTGCCGTCACGCTTCTTTCTGATCATGAAGCGTCGTTCTAAAATGAAAACGACATCTGGTGGAAGACATCGCAGTCCTCCGACACGCATTGCAACCCGCAGGACACGTCTTCGCGTTCTCGCGGCGAAATTCGCCCGAGGTTTGCCTGGTCACTCCACTCTCTAAGCCAAGAGGGCGCAGGGAAGGCCGGGTGCCGGCTGGCACCCGCGGTCCGCTGCGCGAAAATGTAGCGCAAGGAAACCGCACAGCAGCATACAGGTGGTGCCAATCACTCGGCCTTCCCTGCGCGATGGTTGGACGGCTTAT